>NZ_NXLK01000024.1:0-333 GCF_005406235.1 Campylobacter sp. MIT 12-5580 | reverse complement strand
AATCTCTTCACTTTGAGTGATGACATCACTTGTTTTTGTCGAGACATTTTGCATAGAAGAAGTGATTTGTTCTAAAGCTGCTGCTGTTTCTTCTAAAGAGTGAGCTTGTGAGTTTGAACTTTGAGTAAGAGCATTTACAGCTTCTTGGAGTTTGCCACTTTCTTCACTTAAAGAGTTGGCAAAGTCAGATGAGGTTTTAAGCATTTTTACGATTTCATCGCCTAAGATATTAGTTGTGATTTCTACATTACCACTTGCATTAGGAATTTTATTTCTAAAGTCTAGATTTCTATATTCTTCAAAGACTTCACGAATGGTATTTAAATTTGAACC
>NZ_NXLK01000003.1:0-290385 GCF_005406235.1 Campylobacter sp. MIT 12-5580 | reverse complement strand
ACTTCCTCCCCTCTAGGAGTAGAAATTTCTGTCTTAGTAGAAAGTCCTTGCTGAGTAGAAAAGCTACTTGCTGATCTTGCACTACCTGCTAGTTGTTGGCTTAAACCTGAAGCTAAAGATACAAAGCCCATTTCAGAGCCTTTTGCTAGAGAAAAAGCTAATAAAGGAGTTAGCATTACAAGGTATTTAAGGTAGCTTGAATGTGAAGTTACAGCTTGAAATACTTCTTGGTAATTTGCATAAGTAATAGCCCCTACTCCAGCATTGACAAAGGCGAAAGTATGTTGTAAGGTTAAGTCATTAAGATAGTTAATAATGCTTAATATTGGTGTCCAAAGCACTAAAGATAAACATAAAACAAAAAACATTTTTATATATTGATATGAGCCAAACATTATAGATAAAATCGCCATAAGCCAAGAAAGTCCTACAATAATAGCTGTAAGATAAGCTTTGGCTATAGGCAGATAGGTTTGAGCAAGTTTGCCTTGAGCTTGCATACCTGTAACATAACTTTGTTCTGCAACAGCTGCATTAGCCGCTAATGAATTTGGATGCAAATGCGTGTAATTAAATCTATATTATAAGTATTTATATTATAGTATTTGGTGCTTGTAAAAAACTTTTATAGAACTTTTAAAGGACTTTAAAGAGCTTTTGGATTTCCTTTTTCAATAAATCTAGGATATTTTGTGGAATGATCTTTGCTTTTTTTGATTAAGTTGTGATACAATTGGGAGGGGACATTTAGTTATAAACTAAGCAAAGTTTTAAAAGATTGCATTTGCTGTATATCATAGCAAAGTAAAAAAAGTATTGTGAACTTTTTTATAAAAAGGAAAATAATGAAAAACAACAAAGCAAAGCTAAACAAATATCAAAAAGATACACCCTTGCTTTCAACTATTAATTGTTCCATAGGCGATGTATCTAAACATTTAGATGCTAAAGGCTTGTGTGATTTGTTTTTACATATTAAAGACAAAGAAAAACATCTGAGTAACCTTGAAAAATATGCTCTTAAAATTATTAAAACTGAAGCATATCCACAAGAACTAGAGTGGTTTAAAAAAGATTATAAAATACCACAGGAAAATATTGAATATGTGCTTTCAAAATTATCTTACGCAAGATAAACCAGAATTTACTCATTTATATTACAAAAAGCAAATGCAAACTATAAGAATTCAAGAAACATTTATATCTTTTATGATATAATTGCACCAAGAAAGGATAAAATGTGGATTATAGAGTTTGTCAATGAAAAGGCGGTTGAAGAATTTGAATCTTTGCCCAATGATGTCAAGGCTAGAATGACTCGCATCATTAAAATGCTAGAAACAAGAGGTAATACTCTTGGTGAGCCTCACACTGCAAACCTAAAAGATGGTTTTTTTGAGATTAGGACAAAATCTAGTGAGGGAATTGCAAGAAGTATTTATTGCTATCAAATTGGGAAAAGAATTTTAATCCTTATAACAGTAATCAAAAAGAAAGATAAACTACCAAAATCCATTTTAGAAAAAGCAAAAAGCAGGTTAAAGGAGTTTGAAAATGGCAACAATTAGTTTTAATACAGTTTTTGATAGAATGATGAAAGACCCTGATTTTAAAAAAGAGTATGAGGCTCTTGCTCCTGAATTTGAGTTAAAAAAGCAGTTGATAAAAGCAAGGATTGATAGTAAGATGACTCAAGAACAAATTGCTAAGAAAATGAATATGAAGCAAGCTAATTTAGCAAGATTTGAAAAAACTATGGACGCTAAATTTAGCACTATTTTAAAATATGCAAAAGCTCTTAATATGAAAGAGTTGAGAATTTCTTTAGCTTAAGATGGCAAGTGTTTTATTGACTTTTTAACACTTTTATGCTATAATATCATCATTAAAATAATGAAAATATGGGAGTTTGCAGATGAATTTAAAGTTTGGAATTTTAGCTTTATGTTTAGTAGGATTTGCAATAAATTTAACAGCTGATGAATTGAAGTGTAACTCAGGTGCAGATTGTGAAAAGAAAGCTCATATCGCACTAAATCAAGAGAAAAATTCAAAGAAATATATTCAATACCTAACAAAAGCTTGCAAAGACTATAAAAGGTGTTTTGGGGCTATCCTTGCATACACTTATGGAACTAATGTAGAACCTAGCTATGCTAAAGCTGTTGAACTTCTCAAGGTAGATCCGCTTGACTCAAATCACTTGCAAACTCTTGCATATATCTATACTGTTGGAGATTCGACTTTAAAGCCTGATAAAAGCAAAGCCATAAAATATCTTAGAATAAAGTGTGCTGTAGAACACGATGATGTATCAGGATATTGTGAGCGACAAGATATATGGAAAGAATATGAAAGATTTATAAAAAATCCACAGAAAACTTTATTTATAAAAGGTTATACTCCTAAATAAAGATTGATATTTTTGGCTATTCTATTTAGGAATGAGCCTTATAAAATAAAGAAATAAGGAGAAAAGTGATGGAAAAAACTAGATTAGAGAAAAAAATTGAAAAATGGATAATAATGAAGATTGTTAAATATTTTAAACTATCAAGCAAAACTGAAAAACGGCTAAAGAAATGGGCAAGGGCAAGTAGGTATAATCATAGCCATAATAATAATGATGAATTTATATATGACCCAGCCTACAAAAGTCTTCCTTGCAATATTTATCACGAATTATAATACAATACAAACATAAAATTTCATATTGCCTTTGTTTTTAAGTGCAATATGAAGTCTTTTTACCTTTTGCCTAAATTTTTATACACGTCCGATATTTTTTCATCTCTTTCCTCAATAGCAGTGCCAGCCTTATGTTTAGTAGCTCCAGCAGCTCTTTGAGCTTCTCCAGCTATTCCATTACTACCCCAAGATGTTGGAGCAGTTCTTGAATTAGTCTTACTGTCAAAAGCTCCTAACATACTATCCATACCTTTATTAAATCCTACTTTGTGTTCCAAAGGACTATAGAAATCTTTTTTGCTTTGTTGTGTCAAATCTCCTTGATTGACATTGCTATCTACTTCAGCATATTTAGCCAAACCTTGTAAGTCTTTATTAGCTGCCATTTGTTCTAGCTTAGTCATTGCAGTAGCTACATTTTCTTTTGTCATAGCCCCACCAAGCTCTTCATTGATATAGTTTTTTACCATAGAAGCTCCACCATTGCCACTTATTGAATTGTTAATACTTGTAGCTTCTGTATAGCTGTTCATAGAATTTTGTATTTCAGCTGAGTTTTGGACAGCTCCTGTTTTAAATAGATTGTTAAAAGAGGTTGATACAGAACTATCTTTAGTAATTTGATTAGCCAAGCTTTCATTATAGGTTTTTTGAAATTCTTCTTTTTGAGCTGATGATAAACCTTGACTCCAGCTTTCAGATTCATTAGAACTAGTAGAAACAGAACCACTTACCGTGCCACCCATACCAAAAACCTTTAAACCACCACTAGCTTCAGCACTAAGTTTCATATTATCTATGTATGACTGATCTACCTTAACTCCTGTTGTTTTTTCATAAGCTTCAGCTAAAGCTGTTTGATGGGCTCTTGCAATATTACTACTATCGCTTTCTGAAATACCAAAACTATTTCCTTGTCCATTTGAGACTTCGTGTGCTCTCGTTGCCAAATTAGAATTTTGAATTGAGTGTGACAATGATTCTAAACTCGTTTTTACATTATTTGCTCCAAAACTTGAATTAAGTCCGTTGATATTTGTATAACCAATACTACCATCTGCATTTAAAGTAGCACTATTACCTGACATATTATCTTTAATGGTGCTTGTTCCTGTATTTAAATCTTTCATATCATTAAAGCTTCTTCCATCAGCTCCAAAAGTGCTTTGTGAAGTTGAAAATCCAGCACTTAAAGCATATACTTCCTCCCCTCTAGGAGTAGAAATTTCTGTCTTAGTAGAAAGTCCTTGCTGAGTAGAAAAGCTACTTGCTGATCTTGCACTACCTGCTAGTTGTTGGCTTAAGCCTGAAGCTAAGGACACAAAACCCATTTCAGAGCCTTTTGCTAGAGAAAAAGCTAATAAAGGAGTTAGCATTACAAGGTATTTAAGGTAACTTGAATGTGAAGTTACAGCTTGAAATACTTCTTGGTAATTTGCATAAGTAATAGCCCCTACTCCAGCATTGACAAAGGCGAAAGTATGTTGTAAGGTTAAGTCATTAAGATAGTTAATAATGCTTAATATTGGTGTCCAAAGCACTAAAGATAAACATAAAACAAAAAACATTTTTATATATTGATATGAGCCAAACATTATAGATAAAATCGCCATAAGCCAAGAAAGTCCTACAATAATAGCTGTAAGATAAGCTTTAGCTATAGGCAGATAGGTTTGAGCAAGTTTGCCTTGAGCTTGCATACCTGTAACATAACTTTGTTCTGCAACAGCTGCATTAGCCGCTAATGAATTTGGATCAATTCCTAAAACACTTGCTGTATTATTAATGCCATCATCAAGGGCATTAATAAGCATCATTTGTTGAATTTGCTCCCTTGCACCTTTTGCTTGTCCAAAATAAATTTGTGATACACCATTGAATTTATTTCTCCACTCAGTTACTGTGCCTACATTAGCAATATGAGCCTCAACTGCTTCTCTAGCTCCAGCAACTTGAGCTATGTCTCTTTTTAAATTTTGAGCTGATTCTCCACAAGAAATAAGACTATCATTCATTTGTCCATTATTGTTTTCATAATAAACTGTGAGTTTAGAATTTGTAGTAAGTGGTGTCCTCGGCGAGATTCGAACTCACGACCTCAAAATTAGGAATTTTGCGCTCTATCCTGCTGAGCTACGGGGACTTTTTAGATTTAAGGGATTGGAATTTGGATTTTGGATATCCTAGCTTGAAAAAACAAGCTAGGATTTAAAGGCTTATTTAGCCATTTCTTTTTTTGATAATCTCTTCAGAGACATTTTTTGGCACTTCATCATAATGATCAAATTCCATGCTATAAGTCGCACGTCCTTGGGTTTGAGAACGCAAGTCGGTTGAGTAGCCAAACATTTCAGCTAAAGGACAAAAGGCTGTGATGATTTTATTGCCACCTCTTTCATCCATTGAATTTACTTGTCCGCGTCTTTTGTTAAGATCGCCTATGACATCGCCCATATACTCTTCTGGAGTTTCCACTTCAACCTTCATCATAGGTTCAAGTATAACAGCACCTGCTTTTCTTGCCCCTTCTTTAAAGCCCATAGAGGCTGCAAGTTTAAATGCCATTTCTGAAGAATCCACTTCATGATAGCTTCCATCATACACAGTCACTTTAACATCTTCAACCGGATAGCCAGCTAAAACACCATTTTGTAAGGCTTCTTGTATGCCCTTATCAACAGCTGGGATATATTCTTTTGGTATCACACCACCTTTGATGTCATTGACAAATTCATATCCACTGCCAGGCTCCATTGGCTCAAGTCTTAAGAATACATGTCCGTATTGTCCGCGTCCGCCTGATTGCTTGGCGTATTTGTATTCTTGTTCTACGCTTTTTCTTATGGTTTCTCTGTAGGCAACTTGAGGTTGTCCTACTTCAGCTTCTACTTTAAATTCGCGTAGCATTCTATCTACGATGATTTCAAGGTGAAGTTCGCCCATACCTGAAATGATGGTTTGTCCGCTTTCTTCATCAGTATTTACCCTAAAGCTTGGATCTTCTTGGGCAAGTTTGCTAAGAGCTATAGACATTTTTTCTTGATCAGCCTTAGTTTTTGGCTCAACAGCTACTGAAATAACTGGATCTGGAAAGTCCATTCTCTCTAAGATAACCTTGTCTTTTTCACTAGCTAAAGTATCTCCTGTTAGGGTATCTTTAAGCCCTACTACAGCACCGATCTCGCCTGCGTAAAGCACTTTAATTTCTTCTCTTTTGTTTGAGTGCATTTTAAGCAAACGCCCTATTCTTTCTTTTTTATCCTTAGTGGAATTATACGCATAAGAGCCACTTTCTAGGCTTCCTCTATACACACGCACAAAGGTAAGCTGTCCCACAAAAGGATCAGTCATAATCTTAAAGGCAAGCCCTGCAAATTCGCCATCATCTGTGCTTTTTACTGAGGTTTCACTGCCATCTTCATACTCGCCCTTGATATTTGCGACTTCATCAGGAGCTGGCAAATAAGCCACTACAGCATCAAGTAAGGGTTGCACGCCTTTATTTTTAAAGGCTGTTCCACAAAGCATAGGCACAAGGCTAAGGCTTAAGCAACCTGCTTTGATACCAGCTTTAATTTCTTCTTCGCTTAATTCCTCTCCGCCTAAGTATTTTTCCATAAGCTCATCACTTGTTTCGCTGACTGCTTCTATCATCTTAGTGCGGTATTCTTCAGCCTTTTCTTTAAGCTCAGCTGGAATTTCTTTTTCTACATAATCAGTTGGCTTAGTATCATCTTCCCAAACTAAAGCTTTCATGGTAACTAAGTCAATAACGCCTTTGAAATCATCTTCAGCACCAATTGGAATTTGAATAGGCACAGGATTGGCTTTTAAGCGGTTTTTTACTTGATCTTCTACATTGTAAAAATTTGCCCCTATTCTGTCCATTTTATTGACAAAGATTATCCTTGGAACGCCATATTTGTTAGCTTGTCTCCAAACAGTTTCGCTTTGGGGTTGCACTCCACCTACTGAGCAAAATACTGCCACAGCACCATCTAAAACACGCATAGAACGTTCCACTTCTATGGTAAAATCAACGTGTCCTGGAGTGTCTATGAGATTGATTTGATAGCCGTCCCAAAAACAAGTCGTAGCCGCTGAAGTGATAGTAATACCTCTTTCTTTTTCCTGCTCCATCCAGTCCATAGTTGCAGCACCATCATGCACCTCGCCTATTTTATGGCTCATTCCAGTAAAGAAAAGTATCCTTTCACTTGTAGTGGTTTTACCTGCGTCTATATGAGCGGCTATTCCTATGTTTCGCACCTTTTTAAGTGGTGTAGATCGCGACATTTTTTATCCTTTCTTACCAGCGGTAGTGAGCAAATGCTTTATTTGCTTCAGCCATTTTATAAGTGTCTTCTTTTTTCTTAAATGAAGCACCCTTTGAGTTTGCAGCGTCAAGCAACTCACCTGCTAGCTTATCTATCATGGTTCTTTCACTTCTTTTTCTTGCAAAAGAAATGATCCAGCGTATAGCTAGGGCTTGTTGTCTAGCAGGGCGAACCTCAACAGGCACTTGATAAGTTGCCCCTCCAACACGACGTGATTTTACTTCTAAAATAGGCTTGATATTTTCAATAGCCTCATTAAAAATTTCAATGCCTTTTTTTTCTTGGTTTTTTTTATCAATGGCATCAATAGCACCATACATTATACTTGTAGCAGTGCTTTTTTTGCCATCATACATTAAAGAGTTAATGAATTTTGTAATTACTTTGTTTCCATAAATCGGATCAGGTAAGACTTCCCTTACCGGAGCTTTTCTTCTTCTCATTATTTTTCCTTCAAATATAAAATTTTACTCAAACAAAAGCAAAACAAGGCTTTGTCTGTGTTAGCTACTTTGTCTTTGGGTTTTAAGACTTTGCAGCACCAGCTTTAGGTTTTTTAGCCCCATATTTAGAACGAGAAACTGTTCTTTTAGCAACCCCTGCAGTATCAAGAGCACCACGTACTATGTGATACTTCACACCCGGTAAGTCCTTAACCCTACCACCACGCACTAGCACAATGCTGTGTTCTTGGAGATTGTGTCCTTCTCCACCGATGTAAGAGATGACTTCAAAACCACTTGTAAGCCTAACTTTGGCAACTTTTCTTAAAGCTGAGTTTGGTTTTTTAGGTGTTGTTGTATATACCCTAGTGCAAACTCCTCTTCTTTGCGGACAATTCTTTAACGCTGGAGATTTGGACTTTTCCAAAACTTTTTTGCGTTCTTTACGAACCAATTGATTTATGGTTGGCACTTGTAATTCCTTTCATTAAACTAAAATAAACTTTGGATAATAGCGAAGTTTTGCTTAGAATTAGGTTAAAGCCAAGTTTTTTCTTGGCTTTTTTGTGTTATTCTTTAGCTGTGTTGTATTCAAGATAGACTACATGAGTAGCGAGGTATTCTTCAAGTCCATGTTTGCCATCAGCCCCACCTATACCGCTTTTTCTAAAACCTGCGTGAAAGCCTTGCATGGCTTCAAAATTTTCTCTATTGATATAGGTTTCACCAAATTTAAGCTCCCTACTTGCCCTCATAGCATAGTCTAAATTTTGAGTATATATAGAGCTTGTAAGTCCATATTCACAATCATTTGCCATGTCTATAGCCTCGCTTAAACTATCAAATTTCACTATAGGTAAGATAGGAGCAAAAATTTCTTTTTGCATAATCTCATCTTCATGTTTTACCCCTGTTAAAACTGTAGCTGGGAAGAAATATCCGCTTGTATCAGTGATCTTGCCTCCACATTCTATACTTGCACCTTTTTTAACAGCTCTATCAAGCATAGCTAGAGCATTATCTACTCCTGCTTGATTGACAAGAGGTCCCATGTCAAAATCTCCCTTCATAGTATCGCCAACACTTACTTCACTCATGGCTTTTGTAAATTTATCCACAAACTCATCATATACATTTTTATGGATATAAGCTCTTTCAGCACAATTGCATACCTGTCCGTTATTGCAAATCCTACTTGCTTTTATGGCTTTTACAGCTAGATCAATATCAGCGTCTTTACATACTATAGCAGGGGCTTTTCCTCCAAGTTCTAAAGAAACTTTGATGATATTAGAAGCTGCAGCTTGCATGACTTTTACCCCAGCTTCAACGCTTCCTGTAAGGCTTACTAAACCTATGTTTTCATTACTTGAAAGCTCTGTGCCTACTATATTAGCCTTACCTGCTACAAGATTAAACACTCCCTTTGGTAAAGAACTTTGCGCTACTAGTTTGGCAAATTCAAAAGCATTATTTGGGGTTTGACTGCTGGGCTTAATGATGATGGTATTTCCTGTAAGTAAGGCTGGAGCCATTTTTCTTGCGATTAGAAAGAAAGGGAAATTCCAAGGTAAAATCCCACTTACTACCCCAATAGCACTTTTATAAAGATAGATATGCTCATTTGCCCTATCACTTTGTATGATCTCGCCCTCATAACGTCTTGCCCACTCAGCCATATAATCCATATAATCAGCCGTAAAATCAATCTCAATCCTTGCTAAAGCCCTAGTCTTTCCTTGCTCTTGCATTAATGCTTCACTTAAAAAGGCAGCATTTTTCCTAATAAGCCCTGCAATTTCTCTAAGATAGCCAGCCCTTTGTATAGCTGGCTTTGCTTCCCAAGATTTTTGAGCCTTTTTAGCTACCTCTATAGCTCTTTTTGTATCCTCAAGGCTGGCACTTGCTACTTCTGAGATAAGCTCTTTTGTAGCTGGGTTAAAAACCTTGATAAACTCGCCCTTATGAGGGATAAACTCCCCATCAATGAAATTTAAATACTGCTTCATATTTTCTCCTTTTAAAGTATTTAGTCCAAATGAAAAACTTCTTCCATATCAAGCCATTTTTCCCCAGCTTTGCCTAGAGAAATTTGACAAGGATCAGTAAGTTTCCACCATTGTTGTGTGTTGCTATCATTTGCCATTTTTTGCATATCAGCCTTAAAATCTTTACCCACATACTCAAAATACGCAAATAAAAACTCCCCAAAAAGATAAATAGAATAATTTTGTATATTACACGCCTTAATCATCTCACAAACTCCCTCACTAGGCTTTTCATGCAAGGCTTTATACAAGGCTATTTTGTCTTTTTTGATCTTAATGATTTGTCCATATCTTTGCATATCATTTTCCTTTATATATTCTTAAAGCATTTTTATAAAATAAGGCGTCTAAGTCCTTAAAAACCTTGCTTTGCTTAATCAAAGCTATCCATTCTTTAGGGCTTAACTTAGCCACTGGATAATTACTGCCATATATAAGCCTTTGCTCGCCAAAATACTTTTTTGCAAGATGAAAGAGCGTAAAGATAAAATCCTTTGGCGTATCTTGACAAAACCCATCTAGGGCTGAAATTTTTACATATACCTTAGAAAAGCTTGCTAGGGCTTTTAAATTTTCTTCATAGACTTTAAGATCGCTTAGTCCTAAGCTTCCTAGATGATTTAACACCACTTTAAGTTTAGGATTTTGCTTTAAAAACTCTACAAGCAAAGACAAATGCTCACTTTTTACACAGGCTTCAAAGGCTAAATCATGCTCAATAAGCTTTAAAGCTATGATCTTAAAATCCTCATCAAAAAGCCTTTTAGCCCCATTTTTGCTCGTATGCATAACCTCTCTAAAAGCACAAATTTGTTCTTTATGAAGCAAATCAGCCAAACAAAGCTCAAGCTTATAAAGTCTTTGAAGTTCAAGGGCAAATAAAGCTTCCTTAGCCTTATCATCGCTATTTACCTCAACATACAAGCCACCTAAAAAATCAAAATCCTGATACTGCTTTTGCAAGTCTTTAAATTCATAATCTTGCTTTAAGCTTTCATCATTTTCAAGCCAAGAAATATCAACTTTATTTAAATTCCAAAGATGAATATGAGCATCAAATATAGCTTGCATATCAAGCCCTTATCCTAGAGCCAAAAAAGCCATACCAAGCCACATATAAAAACAAAGGTGCAAGACTTAAAAAGCCAAGTCCTGTGCCAAAATGATCATTAATCAAGCCCACTATAATAGGCATAATCGCTCCTCCTACTATACTCATGACAAGCAAAGAGCCTCCAAGTTTGACTTGATTAAAAGGTAGGTTTTTAGTCGCCACTGCAAAGATGGTTGGAAAAGATATAGACATAAAGAAAAATAAAGCGATTAAAAGTACTATGCTAATAAAGCCAGAGCTTAAATACAAGGCTATACAAATAAATACATTGATTAAAGAATAAAGCCCTAATATACTCTCGCCTTTAAATTTTTTCATCAAAGGTGTAGTCAGTATCCTGCCAAGCATGAAAGCTACTAAGGCTATAGAGAAAAAATACGCTCCTTGTTCATCTTTTAAGCCTTGATTGTGTTCGCTAACATAGTTGATGAAAAAAGCTCCTGCTGTAACTTGACTTGCTATATATAAAAATTGAGCCAAAAGTCCTAGATTAAAATGTCTATGCCTAAACACTCCTATAGGCTTAGAATCATCTTTTTGCTCATAGTCCTTACTTACAGCTGATCCTTCTGGGAGCTTATTAAGCCAAAAAGCGATAAAAATCAAAATAACTATGCTGGCAATGCCAACATATACAAGCTGGACATTACCCATATTTGCAAGCAAGGCTGCTTCAATCTGTGCAGCACTTGCTCCCTCATCTTGCTTAGTGATAGACAAAAACAAAGCCCCACCTATAATAGGTCCTAAAAACTGCCCCAAGCCATTAAAACTTTGAGCAGCATTAATCCTAAAACTTGCATTTTTTTCATCTCCAAGCTTTGTCATATAAGGATTTGCACTTGTTTCTAAAGAACCTATACCACAAGCTAAAACAAAAAAGGCAAACAAAAACAAAGCAAAGCTTGCTGAATTTGTTGCTGGTATGATGAGTAAGCAACCTATGGCATAAAGAGCTAAGCCAAACATTATGCCTATCTTATAAGAAAAGCGACTGGCTATATATCCAGCTGGCAAAGCGATGATAAAATACGCTCCAAAATAAGCAAGCTGTAAAAAACCGCTTTCATGCTGAGTGATATGAAGGTGGTTTTGGAAATTTTTATTCATCACATCAACAAGTCCATAACTTACGCCCCATAAGAAAAATAGCGAAGTGACTAAGATGATGGCGATTTTGATATTTTTTGCATTTGTATTCATTTGTTCTCCTTTTAATCCCAATTTAAAGCCCTATCTAAATGCACATAACCTCCATCTACATTTAAAATTTGTCCTGTGGTATGTGAAGCAAGCGGGCTGAGTGTAAATACTGCTGTATAAGCAATTTCTTCTATAGTCGTAAAGCGATGTCCTAGTGGTATGAAGCTGGCTATTTTTTCATACTGAGCCTTTGGATCTTTGAAATTTTGTAGCCATTTTTCATATAAGGGCGTCATAACCTCAGCTGGACACAAAGCATTCACACGCACATTATCTTTAGCAAAGGCACAAGCCCATTCTCTAGTAAAGCCCATTTGTGCAGCCTTTGCTGAGGCATAAGCTGAGGTTCTGCCCTGCCCTGTAATGCCTGTTTTGCTGACTATGTTTAAGATAGAGCCTTGTTCTTTTTTGAGATAAGGCAAGGCTTCTTTACTCATAGCATAATAATGAAAAAGATTGTTTTCATAAGAGTTGATAAGCTCTTTAACGCTGGTGTTTTCAATGTGAAGATTGTCATTTGCCCCAGCATTATTAACTAGAGCATAAATAGAGCCAAATTTTGCAATGATTTTTTCTATCAAAGCAGGGATTTTTTCATATTCTTTCAAATCACACTCATAAAAAGCATAATTTTGAGATAAAGCCTTCATTTGCTCTTGTTTTTCTTTTTCTAGTTGTGATCTTGAGATAATCACGCTAATACCTCCCTCACTCGCCCAAAGCCTAGCTATACCATAACCTATGCCCTTAGCTCCTCCTGTGATGATACATACCTTATCTTTGATCTTTAAGTCCATTTTCCCCTCCTTTTTAGCAAGTTACAGCAAGCCTATATATAGAAAAGTCATTTTGCTCATTAAGCTCAGCCTTAACAAGCTCGCCTTGTGAAATTCTAATGATAAGCTCGATTAACTCATCTCTTAATTCTTCTTTGCTTTTAGCCTCATCTATCATCTTACCTGCGTTAATATCTATAACATCATTCATATTTTCAAAACAAAAAGTATTTGAACTCATCTTTATAGTTGGCACTATGGCTGAACCTGTTGGCGTGCCTCTACCTGTGGTAAAAACGCAGATATTTGCCCCACCAGCAACCATACCAGAAAGCTGTTCTATGTCATTGCCCGGTGTATCCATAAAAGTAAGCCCCTTAGAAAGCACAGGCATAGCATAATCAATCACTTCCATCAAAACTCTTGTGCCAGCCTTATACACACAGCCTAAGGATTTTTCCTCTATGGAGCTTAAACCTCCTGCTATATTGCCAGGGCTTGGATTTGCCCCTCTTATATCTGCGTTAAAAGACTTTACCTTTTCTTCATAACCTAAAATCTTTTCATATACTTTTTGAGCGACTTTTTCATCTTTTGCCCTCTTAGCTAAAAGGGCTTCACAGCCTATAAGTTCAGTAGTTTCAGCTAAAATCACGCTTCCGCCTTCATCGATGATAAAATCGCTTAAAGCACCCAAAGCCACATTAGCACTCAAACCACTATAACTATCACTGCCTCCACATTCTGTGCCAAGTATAAGATCTGAAAAATCCCCCTCACTCTTTGGCATTTTTAAGGCTTCATCAAGCATGGCTGAAACGATTTTTACGCCCTTTTCAACGCTTTTTTGCATACCCCCACTTTCTTGTATATTAAAATACTCCACTTCTTTATAAGGACATTCTTCTTTGATCTTATTTGCAACAGCCTTTGCTTGCACTACCTCACAGCCTAGTCCTACGATTAAAGCTGCAAAAACATTAGCATTTGTGCCATGCCCAATAAGCACTCTTGCGGTTTGCAAAGCGTCAAATTCAAGCTGAGAACAGCCATGCTGGTGGTTAATATACACAGCCCCAGGACATTTTTTAGCAATAAGCTCGCAAACCTTGTTCGCACAATGCACGCTTGGTATGATAATGACTTTATTTCTTAAGCCAAAACGTTTATCAGCCCTTCTATAACCTTGTATTTTTATCATCAATCCTCCTTTTGCACTCTTGCTCTAGTGCCTGTGGTATTGTGAATATGCACCCATGCCCCAGCCTTAATATCACAACTTGCCCTAGCAATAACTTCAGCATATTTCACAACAAACTCGCCTTCTTTAATGTCTTTAAGTGCAAATTTATGTCCGCTTTGAATATCATCTTGCAAAAGCACTCCTGCTAGGCTTTGTCCTTTTTTAAAATCATGCAAGGCTGTGGCGACATTGTCTTTTTCACTCACTATAATAAAGCTTTTCATAAGCTTATCCCACTTTCTTTTTCAAGGCTTTTTATCAAGCTTTTAGCCTCATCTAAGCCTTGTTCTAGGGCTTTTAAGCTTGAGGGTGAAAGAGGATGTAAGCTTTTATTTGCAAAGTTAAATCCTCTTGCTTTTAAAAGCAAGGCAAAACCCATAGGAAAAGTAAAGCTCATAGCAAAACGTATGCATTTTAAAATGCTTTTTTGAAGCTTCATCGCCTCTTTAAAATTTTCTTGCTTTGAAAGCTTGTAAATTGCACTCATAAGCTCAGGGAAAACACCAGCTATAGCTGTCATAGAGCCTTTTGCTCCAGCCATTAAAGCCCCAGCATAAAACTCCTCCCTACCTACAAAAATATCAAAATCCTGAGGCACAAGATCAAGCAAATGCGATAAATGTAAAGCATCTCCACTACTATCTTTTAAACCGACAACATTGTCAAGTTCAGCAAGCCTTTGAGTAAGTTTTAAACTTAGAGGCGGTGCAAAAAGAGGGATATTGTAAAGATACAAAGGAAGCTTAACTTTTGAGGCTATATTTTTAACATACTCAAAAAGCGTATCCTCATCAAATTTATAATAATAAGGCATGGCAAGTAAAAGAGCGTCAAGCCCTAGTTTATGAGCCTCATTAGCCAAAATAAATGTGTTTTCATAAATGGTTGAGCTAATGCCTGTAATCACTGGGGCATGATTTTTACTCACGCTTTTACAAAGCTTCATAAGTGTAATTTGCTCTTTAAGCCCTAAAGCTTGAGAATCCCCTGCAGAACCGTTGCAAAAAAGTCCATCTAAGCCCTTAGTAAGCCCAAATTCACAATAACGCATAAATTCTTTTTCATTGATACTTAAGTCCTCATTATAAGGCGTAAGCAAAGCTGGAAAAGTGCCTTTTAAAATACCCATGTTTGTCCTTTTGTAAAATTATTTTTTGTATATACAAAAATATTTTTATATACGAAACACTATAGCATAAAAAGTCTAATCTTCAAAATACCAATACAGCTCAAAACACCTATAAATTCACAAGCAAACACTTTAAAATAAGCTTTTAAAACAAAATAAGTTAAAAAACACATTTTTAAAATCTTGTTACAAAAGGTAAAAAATATGCTAAAATTTCAAAGCAAAAAAGGAGAAAATATGTTGCACCAGCCTACTCTTAGGGTGATTAAGGTATTAAATTTGCTTGCAAACTCGCCAGAAAAACTAAGCCTTAGTCTCATCTCTAAACAGCTTAATATCCCACCAAGCACGCTTTTTCCTATACTGCAAACCCTGCAAAATGAGCATTTTATACTTTGTGATAATGCAAATAAAAGCTATGATTTAGACTATAAAGTCTTAGAACTTGCTCAAAAGATAAAAAATGAAAATACAGCCTTAGAGCTTATCAAAAAATATATGAAAAACATTAGGGATTTAACGCAGCAAACCTGCCAACTTGGGATTTTAAAGGGTGGTGAGGTATTGTATCTTGAAAAATTTGATGCCTCAAGTGATGTGCAAATTAAATCCTTTGTAGGGGCTTCTTATCCAGCTTATGCAACAGCACTAGGCAAAGCCTTGCTTGAAAAAAAGAGCAAAAAAGAACTAGCACAAATTTATACTCAACCCTTTATCACAATGACGCAAAATACAACAAAAAACATAGATGATCTTTATACAAAAATCACTCAAATCAAAAAAGATAAAATCGCTATAGAAAGCGGTGAGCTCAATCCTCAAATAGAATGCATGGCTATAGGCATAGAATACAAAAAAGAAATTCTTGCTGCTATTAGCATAGCTTACCCTCTTTTTTACTCAAGTAAAGAATTTAAAGAAAAAAACAAAGCCATTTTACTCCAAGCAAAAGATCATATACAAAAAGCTCTTAAGCTTTATTTCCCAGAGCTTAAAGGTATTTAAAAGTGGAATTATTTTTTTAAATAATGCACCATTTGTCCAAGTGCTATAGAGCTGTCATTTACTGGAAATTTTAAGCCTGTTTTAAAATTTAAGCCCCTATTTTTAAGCAAAGTTAACAAAGTTGTATTTTGAAAAACGCCCCCACAAAGCAAAACTGGCAGTTTCTCATCTAAGTGTAGCTTTTTTTTATACAGCGTTGAAAGCTTGATAATGCAAGTTGCAAGCGCATTTAAAAAGCCTGTGCAAGCGTGTTTTTGATCATCTTTTAGGGCTTGTAAAAAGGCATTTTTAACACAAATTTGATTATTTTTAAGCTTAAAATTATAGCTATAATTTAAGCTAAAATCATAATATTTTTCCATTAAAAGCCCAATTTGTGCTTCATAATCAAGTCTTTCTTTATCAAAAATCACACTCCCAAAAGCATCAATAATCCTGCCTAAAGAGCTTGTATAAAGCTTGCTTTGGGTATAAATTTTTTTAAGATTTGTCCATTTTTTAGCGTCCATAGTAGCTAAAAAATCACAAGCTTCTTGCTCTAAATCATATTTTAAAATAAGACTTAAGGCTAAGTTTTGAATCTGTGTAATATCTGCATTGATAAGCTTAAACTCATCAAAATGAGCCACTCTTTCATACTCTTTTAAGCTCGCTTGAAAGACTTCTCCTCCCCAAATATAACCATCATCGCCATACCCAGTGCCATCAAAGGCAAAAACAAGCAATTTTTGCGTATAAAAACCATGCTCAAAAAGCACAGCACAAGCATGAGCGTAATGGTGCTGGAGCTTAAAAGCTTTTTTATAGTCTTGATTGAGGCTAAAATGTGGGTGCTTATCACTAATAACTTGCGTAAAATTTAAATCATAACTTTTGCGAAAAAAATCCAAAAGTGTTTCAAAACGTTCTTTAGTATCTAAGCTTTTTAAATCCCCTATATAAGGAGAAATCAAAAGCTTGTTATCAAAAGCGATCACGAATTGATTTTTAAGCTCAGCCCCTAAAGCAAGGGCGGTTTCATTTTTAAAATTCTCATCAAGCTCTATGTAAGTTGGATTTATCCCTCTTGAAGTGCGCAAAAACATACACTCATCATTTACTACACAAGCTATGCTATCATCACTTGCATTAACAATCTCTCTTTCATAATCAAGATAATAATCAAACACCCCATTAAGCTTTTCTAGCAAGGCTTTTTCTTTATAAATAATGCTTTCAGAGCTTATATTGGCACTTGTAGCCACTATTGGGTTTGAAAAATACTCAAAAAGCAAGAGATGAAAGGGTGTGTAAGCTAGCATAATACCTATTTTATCAGTATCAAAAGCAATTTGTGCTGGCATTTTTTTAGCCTTTAAAAGCACGATGGGCTTTAAGATAGAATTTAAAAGCTCTTCTTCTTTTGGCGTGATAAAGGCTAATTGTAAAGCCATTTGCATATCCTTACACATTAAGGCTAAAGGCTTAAAAGGGCGGTGTTTTCGCTCTCTTAAAAGCTTTACCGCCTTTTCGTTTAAGGCATCACACACCAAATGAAAACCACCCATTCCCTTAATAGCAAGCACTTTGCCTTGCTTTAAAAGCCTTGCACTTTCTTTAAAGGCTTTTTCATCACTTGCAAGAACCCTGCCCGCACTATCTTTTAAATGCACTTTGATGGCACACTCAGGGCAGCTTATAGGCTGGGCGTGAAAGCGTCGATTTTTTGGATCTTTAAATTCGCTTTGACAAAACTCACACATCTTAAACTCAGCCATGCTGGTATTTTGTCTATCATAAGGAAGCTTTTTGATGATAGAAAAACGCACCCCACAATGCGTGCAAGTAATGAAAGGATAATGATAGCGAGGATTTTTTGGATCATAAAATTCATTTTTACATGCCTCACAAAGTGCAAAATCACTTAATATAGCACTTGTTTTAAGGCTTTGTTTGGACTTTGTGATACTAAAATCAATATAAACTTGCCTTGCTTTTTGTGTGCTTATATGAATGTGAGCTATACGAGCAAGGGCTGGTAAATTTGCTTTTAAAGACTGCAAAAAAAGCTCAAGCTTAGCCTCATCACAGCTTAAAAAAATCACCACGCCCTTTGTATCATTAAAAACCTCGCCTTTAAGCTTTAATTCTTGAGCTAAATTAAACACCAAAGGACGAAAGCCTACCCCTTGCACAAGTCCTGAAATTTCAAGCTTATATATAAAGGGGTGCATGAGCTATCTTGCAGTTTTTAAGGTGTTTTAAGGCATTTTTAAGTAAGCTTTTATGCTCAAACAAAGAGCCTGAAAGGATAACAATTTGAGCTTGATTTTTCTCTCTTAGCTCATCATAAAAATCCCTTAAGAAAAATGCCAAGCTTTCAACTGCTCCATAAGCTATATTAGAAGCTTGAACACCAGCTAATAAAAAGCTCATTACTGAACGCAAAGTGCGTGTATAATCAAATTCTTTTGAGTGTTCTTTAAAGCGGTAATCAATCTTTACTCCACGAGGAATTTTACTCTCATCACTAAGCTCTAAAAGCTTTACAGCTGCTTTTTGAGGGCTATCATCAAGCTTTAAAATAAGCCCAACTAAGCCAAGCAGTGAAAAAAAGCTTTTCTCAAGCTCAAACTCACCTTGCAAAAGCTCAAATTGAAGGGCAAAATTATCATACAAACGTTTTCCAATAGCATCAGCACAAATATCCTCATACATTTGTTTTGCTGAGCTTGGCATTGTTAGTTCTAAAAGCCTAAGTTCCTTATTTAAAAGCACAATATCATCTTGAGTCTTACTCAAATCAAGCAATAAAGACTCTTGCTTAAAATCGCTCAGTATATAAGAAATACGTGCATAGTTTTTATCTTCTTTACTTAAAATCAGCTCTTTTGCTCTTTGGTTGATAAAATCAAGCCCACGCACGATCACAAGCTGGTTTTCAAACTCAAAAAGCTCAAGCTCGTCTTCAAAATGCTCAAGCTTAAAAAAGCTTAAAAACTTAAAACCTTCCTCAAAAAGCTTTAAACCCAGTGCAAATAAAAATAAATTATACGCCATTTTTACCTTAAATTCATGCTGTGGCGTGGAGTGATTTTTACGAAATATCGAGCTAAAACGAAGCTTCATTATAGGCTTTTCAAGACTTGCAAGAAGCTTTAAGTTTTCATTGCTACATACAAAGGCTGAGTTTAAAGCCTTTAAATCAGTAGGCATTAAAAAACTTGCCTTAAAATCATCATCAAAAAGCTTGATTTTATACACGCCAAAAGCATTTTTAAGCACTAAATGCTTGGCGTTTTTAAGCACATTTACGCTTTTATCAAGCAAGACATTAAAATTTTCTTGAGTGATAGGCTCAAATTCTTTTTCATCAAAACTTAGCATATCATCTACAAAACACGACCATTCATTTGTTTCAAGCTCGTTTTTCTCAATATAAGCATTTAAATTTTTTGAACTTAAAAAATCCCTTTTTGTAAAATCAGCCAAATTTTTTGGTTCTTCTTGTATAAAATACTCATCTTCTAAGGCTTTAACCTCAAAATGACGCAAAAAAACTGAATTAGCGATAAAATTCAAATGATTGCAAAAGTCAGTAAGTCCAGCCTCATCAGACTTCACATCAAAGATGATATGATCTTGAGTTTTACGCAAAGCAAAGGCAAAATCCCTTGCATAATAGCACAACAAAAACTCCAAAAAATCATTATCACTTATATAAGTAAAGTCAAATCTTAAAAACACTTATTATCCTTTTTAAAAAGCTATACTATAGCATTTTTTTAACAAAAGCTCGCTTAAATAAACATACTCTAAATTTGTTGTGTGAAATTTAAGCCTTTAAGCAACCTCTGTCTTTTCCTAAAATCTGGCATGATTTGCTCTATAAAATCATAAAATTCTTTTTGATGATGAGGGAATTTTAAGTGTGTTAATTCATGCAAAATCACATATTCAATAGCCTTTAAAGGCTTGTGAATGAGCCTTAAGTTTAAATTTATACGCGCAAAGCGATGATTGCAAGAACCCCATAAAGTCTTAGTTTTTTTAATGCTTATTTTACTTACTTTTCTTTCAAAATAAGGCTGATATTTTTGTATGTAAAAGTTAAAAATTCGCAAGGCGTGCTGTGTGAAAAAAAGCTCTAAATCTTTTTTATTTTTTGCTAAAAGTTCATTTTTGCAAAGTCTTGTTTTTGCAAAATTTTCATCAAAACGTAGTATATAAACCCTGCCAAGAAAGCTGATTGTATCTTTTTGCAAACTTGCCTTTGCATTTAAAAATCGCTTTAAATGCTTATCAATCCAAGCCTGATTTTTTTGCAAAAACATAAAGACTTCACTTTCGGTGCAAGAAAGTGGAATGCTAAGCTTGAATTCCCCATCATTATTTGCTTTAAGACGAAGGTATTTGATTTTTTTGTATTCAAATTTCAATTCAAGATTTTCAAAATGAAGCACGCCTTTTTTAAAAGCCTTTTTTATGCCATATTTCATACTACAGCTTTTCCCTGCCATTTTTTACTTTTCCAACGCCAAGCATTGCTTAAGCCCCTTAAAAACTCATCGCACAAAAAGCCTATCCAAACACCTAAAATTCCAAGCTGTGCATAAAAACAAAGTCCGTATGCCACCGGCAAAGAAACACCAAGCATAAAAATGCACGCCATGATAAAAGGAAAACGAGCGTCCCCGCTTGCACGCAAGGAATTAACCATAACGATATTAAAGGTTCTTGAAGGCTCTAAAAAAAGCGAAAGCAAGAAAAGTGGTTGCATTAAAGCTTTAAGCTCATCATTTAAACCAAGCTTTTGCATGATAAATCCTTGCAAAAAATAAAAAACCAACACCACACTTAAAGTCGCAATAATGCTGATATAAAAAGCTTTCCAAGTGTGTTTATATGCCACATTTAAAAAGTTTGCACCCACAAGCTTGCCGATGATAATCTCATTTGCCACACTTATAGCCTGTCCTGTTAGCATAACAAACATAGAAATTTGAAAATAAATCGTCTGCACGCTTAAATTTGATGCGCCTAAACTTGCCACAAAAGAAAAAGCAATGGTGTATTGCACGATCCAGATAAGATTTTCACCAGCACTAAAAAGCCCTATTTTTAAGATCTTTTTCAAAACACTAAAATCTAAAAAAATCATCGTTTTTATATTAAATTTAAAATTAATCTTAGAAAAAAACACAAAAGCAAGGATTATAATGACGAGCAAACGCCCAATTATCGTTGAAATCCCTACACCAAAAAGCTCTAAATTTGTATAATAAAGCACATAATAATTAATCCCTATAGTGCATACATTCATAATCAAAGTTGCATACATCACCCAATACGCTAGATTATACACACGGATAATAGCAGCTAAAACCGCAGCCAAAGCGTCAAAAAACAAGCAAATTCCAAGCAAATGCAAATAAATCCTACTTGGCGTTAAAAGCTCTTGTGGCACATTCATCAAATCAAGCAAAAAATCACCCTGCAAGAGTATAAAACTCGCACACACCACACCTAAAAGCGAGTTTAAAAACAAACTTTGATGAATGCTTTTGCTGACTAATTCATAATCTTTTGCCCCCAAAGCCTGAGCGATAACGACGCTACAACCTACACTTAAAAAGCTAAAGATAGTGATAAAAATGCTTAAAATTTGATTGCCAGCTCCAAGCGCGCCGATGAGATAGTTTGAATACTGCGTTACCATATAGGTATTGATAATGATCGTTAAATAACG
This sequence comes from Campylobacter sp. MIT 12-5580, assembly GCF_005406235.1. Lineage (NCBI taxonomy): Bacteria > Pseudomonadati > Campylobacterota > Epsilonproteobacteria > Campylobacterales > Campylobacteraceae > Campylobacter > Campylobacter sp. MIT 12-5580. The sequence continues at coordinate 268,671 of NZ_NXLK01000003.1, read as the reverse complement.
CAAGAACATTTCAAGAAAAATCGGCACGGAAAGTTGTTTCAAAGAAAGTTGTTTTTTAGGCATTAGCTTAACTCATAAATTTTCTTTCTATCGCTTGAGCTAGCTATACCAAGCTGTTTACGGTATTTAGTAATTGCTCTGCGTCCTATTTGTATGCCTGAAAACTCATTTTGAGTAAGCTGGAGTATCTTTTCATCGCTGAGTGGTTTTTGTTGATTTTCATTTTTAATAAGCTCTTGAATATACTCTTTTATCGTTGTATTTGAGGTTTCGCCATCTTCATCAAGGGCTGTTGTGAAGAAGTATTTTAAAGGCACAAGTCCTCGCTCGCAGCCTAAGTATTTGTTTGCTATGGCTCTTGATATGGTTGAGGCATTGCGTTCTAAATCATCAGCTAAGTCTTTTAACTTCATCGGTTTAATCTCTTTGCCGATAAAAAAATCATACTGATGTTCGATAATCATCAAGCCCACCTTATAAAGCGTGGCTTTTCTCATAGCTAAAGCATCAACTAAATTTTTTGCGTCTTTGATGTATGAGCTTAAAAACTCATGCGTCATTCCATCAGTTTCAAGCGAAATTTCAGGATAATACTCATCATTGATCTTGACTTTTATCTCGCCATTTTCGCGGTAGATAAAGATATCTGGCACGATTTGCTGGCTATCCTCAAAATACTCTAAAAAAGGCGGAGTAGAGATATTTTTAAGCACTTTTAAGGCTTCTTTATAAAGTTTATCCTTGGCATAATCTTTGATATTTTCAAAATCCTTTATCAAAAAAATGCAAAATTCATACAACTCATCATCAAGTTCCAAACCATCAAGTGCAAATTGCAAAGCCTCTTTAAAATCCACAGCCCCAACCCCAGTCGGCTCAAGATACTTAAACCTCTGCCTTACTCGCTCAACCTCATCTTTACTATAATCTTTTAAATTTTCTGTATCATACTCAAAATAACCTTCGTTGTTAAGGCATTCTACTATTTTTAGGGCGATTTCTTGGCTTTTTTGAGTAGGAAAAAGTGGGGGCTGAATTTGCTCGTTTAAAAGCTCATAAACGCTTTTTTTAGCTATACTTAAAGCCTCAAGCGTATCGCTAACTGAGTTTTTATGCAAGCTTTCATAATAAGTTCTTTTAGAACCTTTATCATTTAAAGTAGGATTTTCTTTAACGCTGATGAAAGGATTTTCTTTTGCAAATTCATCTAAGCTTTCTTTTAAATCCTCGATATTAGCTTGCAAGATAGGAAGCCACGAGCGAAGTGTATTTGAAAGTTTAGTTTTTTGACTTTGGCTTTGTTTTTGTTTTAGCATTATTCAAGGAGTTTAAACTCCGCTCCTAAGTAGTATTTTCTTACATCTTTATTGTGTGAAATTTCATTTGCACTTCCACTTGCTAAAAGACTGCCTGAACGTATCACATAAGCTCTATCGCAAATGGCTAAAGTTTCACGCACATTATGATCTGTGATTAAAACCCCTATTCCTAAAGCTTTAAGTTCATTAATGAGCTTTTGAATTTCAGCTACAGCGATAGGATCAACCCCAGCAAAAGGCTCATCAAGAAGCAAAAATTTAGGCTCTATCATCAGCGATCTTGCGATCTCACAACGTCTTCTTTCCCCACCGCTTAAACTTAAACCTTTTCTTAAGCGGATAGGCTCAATGCTGAGTAAATCAAGCATTTTTTCAACTTTTTCTTGCAAAATTTGTTTATCTTTATAAATGATTTGCGCGGCTAAAAGTAAATTATCCTCTACGCTTAAATCCTTAAAAATACTACTTTCTTGAGGTAAATAGCCAATACCTTCTTTAGCGCGTTTGTTTAAAGGCTCTTGAGTGATATCCTTACCATCAAGCAACACCTTGCCAGCACTTGGCTTAATAAGCCCACAAATCATATAAAAAGTCGTTGTCTTGCCTGCTCCATTTGGTCCTAAAAGTCCTATAACTTCACCACTATTGACTTCTAAAGAAATGCCATGGATAATCTTTGTTTTTTTGATGATTTTTTCTAAATTTTCAACGCTTAACTTACTCATAAATCACATACTTTCTTTTTTCATCTATACTTGAAATTTTGATATTAAGCACCTTTAAACCCTGCTTTTTTAAAGCTTTTTCAAGGCTATCATCGCCCCACTCTACCAAATGCAAGCCCTCTTCAAAAAAATTCTCAAAAAGCCCGTTTTGCAAAATACCTTCAAAGCCTATTTGATAAAGATCATAATGAAAAATTTCTAAGTTTTTAAATTTATAATGTTGCATAAAAGAAAAAGTTGGCGAATTGACGCTTTCTTCATAGCCTTTAAATTTTAAAAAATGCTGCACTAAAGTTGTTTTTCCACTTGCTAAATCTCCCCTTAAAAGCACCACGCCCTGGGCTGGAAAAAGCGAGCAAATCATTTCAAGTTCATCTTCAGCAAGGACAAGTTCTTTCATAGCTTTTGCACAAACTCACTTTGCATAGTTTTTGGGATATTTTTAAGCACAGGCAAGGCTAAAACCTTGTAAGTATCGATCCTATCATTAAATTTCAAGCTGATTATATCTGCAACCTTAACATCTTTACTAGGCTTTACAACAATCCCATTGATACTGACTATACCGCTTTTACACATATCCTCAGCGATAGCCCTTCTTTTAGTGATATTGACTACATTTAAAAATTTATCTATTCTCATAAATAAAAGTTTAGCAGATTTTTTTGAATTTAGGGTTAAAATTTTAAAAGTTTGGAACAAAAAATGCTTACAAAACAACTTTCTTGATAAATACCTCATTTTTAAAATTTTGCACTTTTTTACACAATGCTTTCAAAACACTTAAAATAAGGCTTTCAAAGCTTTTATTTTTGAAAAAAACCAGCCCAAAAAATTCAAAAAAAAAAAAAAACGCTCAAAGCACTTGATTATTTATTTAAATTTTGATACTATCTATCGTTTAAACTTTTAAATGGAGTATAAAAATGAATTTATTTGATCGGCTTGGCTTAGGCTCAAAAGTAGTAGTGGCGCTTTCAGTGGTGCTTATCATATGTATGCTCGTTGTAACCATTTTGGTTGTTAATATAACGAGCAAAGTTCAAGGCGAGGAAGCAGACAAGCTACTGCAAAATGCAGCCGCACGCGAAGCAAATCTGGTAAAAGGCATTTTTGATGAAGTATATATAGATGTTGTAAGCTCTCACGAAGCTATAGAAGCACTCGTTCAAAATAGGAGTGAAAATTCTCAAAACCTCATCGAGAGAGACTTAATCAATATGCTTGATGTTACGATTTGGGCGCAATTTGCGTATGTATATATTAAAGATTCTTATTATTTTGGTGATAATATCATTAAAGCTAAACACAAGCTCAATAATGGCGAATTTATGGTGTTTGTTGATGATGACGATGTTAATGCAAGTGGTGGTGTAAAAGTCTTGCAAGCTGAAGAATCAATTGCCAATTTTAAAAGCGTGCAGCAAGCCTTGCAAAGTGGCAAACAAACCATAGGAAGCCCTTCTTGGCAAACGATAAATGGCAAAGAGTATTTTGGTGTAGGCATTAACCATCCTCTTTTAGACTCAAGAGGTAATGTTGTAGGCGTTTTGGGTATGTTTATCGACTTAGCTACCATTACTACTATGCTACAAGATCCAAATAAAGAGATTTTTAAAGGCGATTTTAAAGGTGTTTATGCGACTGATTCTACTATAGCAGCGCACGCAAGGAAAGAATTTCTAGGCAAATACTTAAGAGAAGTAAATACCAGCCCAACGATGAATGAGCTCAAACACGCCATAGAAAACCAAATCGAAGGCTTTTATGAATACACAAATTCTTTGGGCGAAGTCAGCCGCACCGCAGTGGCAAATATTGATATAGGACATGGCTTAACAACTTGGACTTTGATCGTTTCTGCACCGACAAGCTCGGTTTATGAATCTGTAGTTAAACTACGTTTTATTATGATTGCTGCAAACATCATCGTTATAATTGTCGTATGTCTTATTATGTTCTTTTTTGTTAGAAATCAAATTTCAAAACGACTTGGCAATGTATCTCATTTGCTTTTTGATTTTTTTGCTTACCTTAACCATGAAAGCAAAGCTCCACCAAAAATGGTGCAACCAAGATCAAAAGATGAGCTAGGACAAGTTGTCGCTGCTATCAACGAAAACATCAAACGAACAGGCAACAACATAGAAAAAGACGCTAAACTCGTTGAAGAAGCCCTAGTCGTTATCAATCACGCTAAAGATGGACGAGCTACAAAAAGAATCACACTTGAAGGTAGCAATCCTCAGCTTAACACACTGAAAAACTCAGTCAATGAACTTTTAAATTTACTCTCTACAGCTATAGGTAATGATTTAAAAGAACTCAATAGAGTTTTTGATTCATTTACCAAGCTTGATTTTAGCACTAAGGTAGCTAATGCTTCAGGTAGAGTTGAGGTTGTAACAAACACACTAGGCGATGAAATCGTAAAAATGCTTAAAACCTCATCTGACTTTGCTAACTCTTTAAGTGAAGAAAGTGGCAAACTTCAAGAAGCAGTAAATGCTCTTACTCAAAGTTCAAACTCACAAGCTCACTCTTTAGAAGAAACAGCAGCAGCTTTAGAACAAATCACTTCTTCTATGCAAAATGTCTCTACAAAAACAAGTGATGTCATCACTCAAAGTGAAGAGATTAAAAATGTCACAGGTATCATAGGAGATATAGCTGATCAAATCAATCTTTTAGCACTCAATGCAGCTATAGAAGCAGCAAGGGCTGGAGAACACGGAAGAGGTTTTGCTGTTGTGGCTGATGAAGTAAGAAAGTTAGCTGAGCGAACACAAAAGTCTTTAAGTGAGATAGAAGCAAATACTAACTTACTTGTGCAATCCATCAATGATATGGCTGAATCTATCAAAGAACAAACTGCAGGCATTACTCAAATCAATGAAAGTGTAGCTCATATAGAAAGTGTAACTCAAGATAATGTGAAGATTGCTAATGATAGTTCTGTGATTTCTGATACTGTTAATAGTATTGCAAAAAATATTCTTGAAGATGCTCGGAAGAAGAAGTTTTAATACTAAAGCATAAGTAATTTTTAAACTTTTAAATCAAACCTTAAACTTGAATTTGAGTTTAAGGTTTGGGTGTTTATTCTTCAGTCATTGCAAGCTTTTGTAAAAACAAAGCTCTATTAGCTTAAAGCTTTAATGTATAAAATACTGATTTTTCTTAAATAATTTAAGCTTTGATTTGCTACAATCTAAAAAAAACAAAAACTACAAATTTTAAAAAGGAACTTGATGTTTAAATCCCTTAACATAGCAATGAAGCTTGTCTTATCCGTTGCTTTAATCGTGATTATAGGAATGGCTTTACTGATCTTTATCATCTCAAATCAAGTTTCTTCTAGCATAGAATACGAAGCAAAATCAACCATCTCTCAAGCCTCACAAAGCTATGCAAACTATATGCAAGGCGTGCTTAATGAATCTGTAGCGCTAACCAAAGCGACTGCACATTCTATCAATCAAACTTTAAAAGAAAAAGATAAAGTGAATGTTTATGTGCTTGAAGCTTTGTTTAAAAACATTTTTGACTCAAATTCACACTCTTCTTATGCTTTTTTATACCTTGAGGATACTTCTATTTTGCTTGATGATTTAGAATTTATTGACAAGCGATATAAAAGTGCGGACAATAGCTTTGGTATAGTATATTTTGATGATGATCTTACTCAAGTTGGACATGTAAAATCCATGCAATTTAGCGAACGTTTTAAAAATCTTCCTGTTGTAGATAAGATCAAAAAAAGCGTCAAAGAAGCTAACCGCAATACTATTTATTTTGATATGCCAATGAAGCTGGATTTTGGAAGGGGTGAATTTTTAGGCATTAATATGGCTATGGCACTTTTTGACAAAAAAGGGAAATTTATAGGTGTTTTGGCTTATACTTTTGATTTTGCGGACTTTTCAAAGCTTTTGCTTGATCCTAAACTTGATCTTTATGAAGGAAATTTAAGGGTTTTATTTACTCAAGATGGAACCATAGCTATACACAAAAATGAGGATTTAATCCTGAAAAAATTCCTAGAAGTCAATACCTCACCACAAGCTGAAACGATCGCAAAGATAATCCAAGCAAATGAAAATGCCACTTTTGATAATTACCTAGCCACGACTTCAGAACTTAGCTATATCAGCGTCGCTTCTTTTTTTACCACTGAAAACTCAAGTCAATGGAGCTTGGTTGTTACAGCGCCTAAAAATGCTGTTTTAGCACCTTTGAAAAAATTAGAACTGACTATTTTTGCACTTTCTGCTTTATTTACTCTTATTATTTTGCTCATCGTGTATTATTCAGTCAATAAAATCATAGGCTCAAAAATTCCTCTAGTTGTCAAAGCCTTGCATAGCTTCTTTCGTTTTTTAAATCATGAAAAAGTAGAATTTCAAAAAATCAAAATCGATACAAATGACGAGCTTGGCAATATGGCAAAAATGCTTAATGAAAGCATTATCACCATTCAGCATAATCTCAAAGAAGATCAAGACGCTGTAAAACAATCTGTGCAAACCGTCCATGTGGTAGAAAATGGGGATTTAACCGCAAGGATTATGGCTAGCCCTAAAAACCCTCAACTTATCGAGCTTAAAAATATACTTAACAATCTTCTTAATGTGCTTGAAGAAAAAATAGGCTCTGATATGAATGAAATTCAAAGAGTGTTTAATAGCTACAAGGCTTTGGATTTCACAACTAATGTGGCAAATGCTAAAGGAAATGTTGAAATCACAATAAACGCACTTGGCTTAGAAATCATCAAAATGCTTAAACAAAGCTCAGAATTTGCAAATACTCTTAGCAATGAAAGCTCAAAACTTCGCCTTGCCGTGCAGTCTTTAGAGCAAAGCTCAAATTCTCAAGCACGAGCCCTTGAAGAAACAGCAAAGTCTTTAGAGCAAATCACTTCTTCTATGCAAAATGTCTCTAGCAAATCAAATGAAGTTCTTACTCAAAGCGAAGAGATCAAAAATATAAGCGCTATCATTAGAGATATATCCGATCAAATCAATCTCTTAGCCCTTAATGCAAACATAGAAGCAGCAAGAGCTGGCGAGCATGGAAGAGGTTTTGCAGTCGTTGCTGAAGAAGTAAAAGCACTTGCTGAAAAAACACAAAAATCTTTAGGCGAGATAGAAGCAAATGCAAATTTACTTACACAAAATATAAACGAAATGGCTGAGAGTATCAAAGAGCAAACCGATGATATCACGCAAATCAATGAAAGCGTAACCATGATCGAAAATATGACTCAAGAAAATGTAAAAATCGCTAATGATTCTTCAGTAATCTCTAAAAGCGTAGATGATATAGCAAGTAGCATACTCAAAGATGTGGAAGAGAAGAAATTTTAAGCATTAAATTTGACTTTTGTTTAATTTTCATATAAACATTTTTTCGTTAGAATACTTGCTTAAATACCACAAAAACCTTAAGGAAAAACGATGAAAAATGAGATCAAAAAAGTCGTTCTAGCTTACTCAGGCGGGCTAGATACGAGCATTATCTTAAAATGGCTTCAAGATGAGTATAAATGCGAGGTTGTAACCTTTACAGCTGACATAGGACAAGGCGAAGAACTAGAACCAGCTCGTCAAAAAGCCCTAGCTTTAGGCATAAAACCAGAAAATATCTTTATTAAAGACTTAAAAGATGAATTTGTGAAAGATTATGTTTTTCCTATGTTTAGGGCAAATGCCATTTATGAAGGCGAGTATTTGCTTGGCACAAGTATAGCGCGTCCTTTAATAGCTAAAACTCAAGCCTTAATAGCAGCTCAAACAGGAGCTGATGCGGTAAGTCATGGTGCTACAGGCAAGGGTAATGATCAGGTGCGTTTTGAGTTAGGATACTTAGCTATAAACTCAAATTTAAAAATCATCGCCCCTTGGAGAGAATGGGATTTAAACAGCCGCGAAAAACTCTTAGCCTATGCTCAAAAACATGGCATTGATATAAGCAAGAAAAAAGGCAAGTCTCCCTACTCAATGGACGCAAATTTACTTCATATCTCTTATGAGGGCTTAGAGCTTGAAAATCCAGCCATAGCTCCAAATGAAGATATGTGGCGATGGACAAAAAGTCCAAAAGATGCTCCAAATGAAAGCCAGATCATAGAGCTTGAGTTTGCAAAGGGTGATTTAGTGGCTATTGACGGACAGAAAATGAACCCTGCCGCACTTTTAGCAAAGCTTAATGAACTTGGGGCAAAACATGGGATAGGACGTCTTGATATCGTTGAAAACCGCTTTGTAGGTATGAAATCACGCGGTTGTTATGAAACGCCGGGCGGAACAATACTACTTAAAGCACACAGAGCTATTGAGAGCATTACTCTTGATAGAGAAGCAGCTCATCTTAAAGATGAACTTATGCCAAAATACGCTCATTTGATCTATAATGGCTTTTGGTTTAGCCCTGAAAGACTTATGCTTCAAGCTCTCATTGATGAAAGTCAAAAACACGCCAATGGACTTGTGCGCCTTGAGCTTTACAAAGGTAGTGTAATGGTAGTAGGTAGAGAAAGTGCAAATGATAGCCTCTTTAATGCAGCATACTGCACCTTTGAAGAAGATGAAGTGTATAACCAAAAAGATGCTGAAGGCTTCATCAAACTTAACGCTTTGCGTTTTATCATCGCTGGCAAAGCTGGAAGGAAATTTTAGTCTTACTTTGATCTAAACTCAAGCCTTAAAATGCGGGCTTGAGTTTAGATTTGATTACAAATTTACCAATCCACACTCCATTGATATATCACCTCAATATATTCTTTTTCTTGTTTATAAATACTAATGCTTCCGCTATCATAACCCATAGCAATCACCCAAAACCTTCCCTCTTTATCAAAGATATAATACAAGCCAACTTCATCTTCTTTATTGCTTTTGTCTTCTCCATAATCATATAAATTTATCTTTGGTAAAGTTTCAAGTTCATTAAAATCTCTAAAAAGAACAAAAGCTTCAGCTATGCTTTTTGTTTTAATGAAGTATTTTCTAATACCTACTTTTTCATCGTTTATCTCCCCGCAAGGAAATTCATATCCCTTTGTCTTGTATTTGCATAAGTCTATAAATTCAAGCTTTTTATCAAAATCTAACTCTATTTTAGCCTTATCATAAGGCACAGCTAAGCTTGGAGTAAAAAATCCTTGCCTTTGTTCTATAAGCTTATTTGCCTCATCTTCGCTTAACTCCACTATACCACTATAAAGACTGCTACACAATATACTGATAAAAATAATTAGTTTTTTCATATATTAATCCTTAAAGCCAAATCAGCAAATTCTTTTATACTATCTTTTATTTTAATTTTTATACAAAGCATTATTTTTATATATTTTTATTGCTATAAGCTCTTTTTTCTTTTCTTTAAATTCACCCAATTCTTTATACTCTACAAGGACTTTATCTCCTATGTTAAATTCTAAAGCCTCGCCTTTTAAATTTTTGTCGTATGAAATGATTTCAAAGACTTTATCAAAGAGTTTTCGCGCGTTAACTGGAACAAAGACTTCAATATCCTCATCTAACAATCTTACATAAATAGTTTGCATGCTTTACTATATTTTAAGTTTTTATCTAAAAATGCTCTTTTAATATCATTTAACTTTTAAACAAAGCTCTTTGTCTTGTGTGACAACAAGCAAAATCTTAAAAAATTAAAGTCAAATTTACAAAAAAAATATACGCAACTTTATTTAAATTTCAGCTTGTAAAACTAAGATTAAACATAAAATGTTACAATTGTCTTTTTTACAAAAAGGATAAAAAATGAAAGTATTATTAATCAAAGATGTTAAAGCTCTTGGCAAGGCTGGAGAGATCAAAGAAGTAAAAGATGGCTACGGACAAAATTTTTTAATCGCTAAAGGTTTAGCTAAGGCTGCTACAAATGAAGTTTTAAAGCAATTTGAAGCCGAGCAGAGAAAAAAGGCTGAGAATTTGCGTTTTGAGCTTGCAAATTTAGAAAAGCTTAAAGATGAATTAGCCAAAGTAAGTTTAGAGATCAAAAAGCCAGTAGGTGCTAATGGCTCGCTTTTTGGCGGGGTGACAAAAGATGAGATTGCTACAGCTTTAAAAGAGCAATGTGGCTTTGAGCTTGATAAAAAAAGCTTAGAATGTGATACTATAAAAACGCTTGGTTTGCATGAGATTAGCGTAAAGCTTGGACATGCTATACATGCAAGTTTTAAACTTAGTGTAAAGGCTGAGTAATGTTTCACGCAACGACAATTTTAGCTTATAAGGGCAAAAACAAATCCGTCATAGGTGGAGACGGACAGGTAAGCTTTGGTAACACTGTGCTTAAAGGCAATGCTGTAAAAATTCGCAAACTCAATAACGGCAAAGTTTTAGCCGGCTTTGCAGGAAGCACAGCTGATGCTTTTAACCTTTTTGATATGTTTGAAAATTTGCTTAGTGCTTCAAAGGGTGATTTGCTTAAGGCTGCGATTGATTTTAGCAAAGAATGGCGGAAAGATAAATACCTCAGAAAGCTTGAAGCTATGATGCTTGTGCTTGATAGAGAACATATCTTTTTGCTTTCTGGCACAGGTGATGTGGTTGAGCCAGAAGATGGACAAATCGCAGCCATAGGAAGTGGCGGAAATTTCGCCCTTAGCGCAGCTAGAGCCTTAGCCAAACACACCAAGCTAGATGAAGAAGTGCTGGTAAAAGATAGCTTGCAAATCGCAGGCGAGCTTTGCATATATACAAATACAAACATAAAAACTTATGTCATAGAGGATACAAAACAATGAATTTAACCCCAAAAGAAATAGTTGAGTTTTTAGATGATTATGTTATAGGACAAAAAAATGCCAAAAAAATCATAGCCATAGCCCTAAGAAATCGTTACCGCAGAATGCAGCTTTCTAAAGAGCTTCAAGATGATATTACCCCTAAAAATATCTTGATGATAGGCTCAACTGGGGTTGGAAAAACTGAAATTGCAAGAAGATTGGCTAAGATGATGGGCTTTCCTTTTGTCAAGGTTGAAGCAAGTAAGTACACTGAAGTTGGCTTTGTAGGACGCGATGTAGAAAGCATGGTAAGAGACTTAGCAAATGCTGCTTTAACTTTAGTAAAAAACGAACAAAGAGAGAAAAATCAAGAAAAAATCGATGAATTCATAGAAAATAAAATCCTTGAAAAACTCCTACCACCCCTACCAAAAGGCATAAGCGAGGAAAAGCAAAACGAATACGCAAACAGCCTTGAAAAAATGCGCGCAAAGCTTAAAGATGGCAAGCTTGATGAAAGCGTGATCGAGGTAGAAATTTCACAAAGTATGTTTGATACCAATCCAAATTTACCGCCTGAAATGGGAGCTATGCAAGATATAGTAAAAGTTATAGGCGTTGGAAGCAAAAAAGTCAAAAAAGAAATGAAAATAAAAGATGCCAAAAATGCCCTTCAAAGCGAGGCAAGTGAGAAAATTTTAGATATGGAAAGCATTAAAAGCGAGGCTTTAAAAAGGGCTGAAAATGAAGGCATTATCTTTATCGATGAGATTGATAAAGTCGCTGTTTCAAGTTCTAACTCAAGCAGGCAAGATCCAAGCAAAGAAGGCGTGCAAAGGGATTTACTGCCTATAGTAGAAGGCTCAAGCGTGCAAACTAAAATTGGCACCTTAAAAACCGATCATATACTTTTCATCGCAGCTGGAGCTTTTCATTTAAGTAAGCCAAGTGATTTAATCCCAGAGCTTCAAGGACGTTTTCCTTTAAGAGTAGAGCTTGACAGCCTTGATGATAAGGCACTTTATGCCATACTTACGCGCCCTAAAAACTCGCTTCTTAAACAATACGAACAGCTTTTAGCGACTGAAAAAGTAAGGCTTGAATTTAAAGATGAAGCCATTTTAAAAATCGCACAAATTGCAAGCAAAGCAAATGAACAAATGCAAGATATTGGAGCAAGAAGATTACACACTGTGATTGAAAAGCTTCTTGAGGATTTAAGCTTTGAGGCTGATTTGCACGCTGGCAAGGACTTTGTAATTGATGAGGCTATGGTTGAAGAAAAACTTGGCTCTATTATAGAAGATAAAGACTTGGCAAGATATATATTGTGAAGCTTTTTTAAATCGATAATTATCAGCGGAAAGATAAAAGAATACTTTTATATTCATTTTGTCTTTGCGCAAAAATAATCCTAGTTTAATCAATCTCTCAATTTTATCTTTTTAACAAAGTCTTTCACTGGCTTTTCTACTTCGTTTTTCATCGTGTCTATATCACATTCTCCACCAGTGCAAATAAAGCCTGTGTCTTCTTCATAATAATACCCATGCCCTGAAAAGCGTGAAAGATCACTTAAATATCCTAAAGTTTCAGTTATACCACTTAGCTTGTCTTTAAATTCTTTTGGGAAAAAGGTATCATAAAGCTCAAAGTTATGAAGGTATTTTATAGAAAAAATATCAAGGAAATAAGGCTCTGAATCTGAATATTCTCCTTTTAAATCCGCGCTATCTTGCAAGGTGTTTGTAGCAAGAAGCAAGATTCCCATAAGATAAACTCTTTGCACACAAGCTTGCTTTTGCTCTTGGGTGCTAAAACCATAACGCACTATGCTTAAATTTGCATACAAAGGCACTCCATTATCGCCTAGTATCTCATTTGTCTCTTGCACCTCTTTTTCGTTGTTATTATAATCCAGAAAAAAACAACGCATATTATCTCTATATTCCAAAAGGTTCTTATTAAATGTTTTTAAATTCGCTCTTGTAGTTTGCCCTAGCTTTGTGTCTTTTGGAATGCTATTAAGCATACCAAAATAAAGTTTTGAATAAAGTTTGTCTAAACTCGCTGTTTCTTTATTACTACAAATAAGCTTTTCAACCTCACTCTTTGCCTTTGTGCAATCAAAGCTAGGCTTGGCAAGCTCATTTGTAGAAACGATGAGTTTTCCAGTTTTATCTATGAGGTTGTCTTGGGCTGCTTTTTGAAGTATGTTTTTAAGTAAAAATTCACTATTGCTATTTGATTTCATAAACTCATAATACTCTTTAGGATTTGGTGTAAAAATTTCATCAAAGATATGTTTATACTTAGGATTTTCATAGATAAAATTACTCAGTTCATAAAAAGACTTACCATACTCATCTTGCATACAAGAAGTTAGTTCAAGATCTGGAATTATAGGATTAGCACCCTCTGGCAGGTCAATATTACTAGCCATTACTTCACATTCATCTTGTTTTGCAAGCATATTCTTAACCATATTGTTAATTTTATGCTTATCTTGCGTACTTATATGTTCTGCAAGTATTTTATAATAACTTGAATAAAAATGCCCCATTATCATGGTAAGCTTATCTTCATATGCATTCATAGCACCAGTAAGACTACACACACCTATTTTAATATCCTTAGCTAATGATACTTCACATTCTCCAGGGGTTATTTCATCGTATTCTTGGTGTATCATCTCATCAAGATCTAAAGCTTGAAGCCATGCAAAGCTTAAGATTAAAATCACAAGTAGATTTTTTTTCATTGTTCGTCCTTTGGTGTTAAAAGTTCTTATTCTTTAATAAGAGCATTGCTAAACTTTCTTTTGAAGCTTAAAAAGCGATATTATAACTTATTTTGTTTATATTGATGAGCTAAAATTTGTTTTTAAACTTAAATTTAGCTTGAAAATAAAAATTTATCTGCAAATTAGTGTAAAATATCATCATTACACTCAAAGGATTTTGTATGCAAAAAGCGGGCTTTATCTCTGTTATAGGGCGAACCAATGCTGGGAAAAGCTCGATGATTAATTCTTTGCTGGGTGAAAATCTTGCTATTATTTCTCACAAAAGAAATGCTACGCGTCGTAAAATCAATGCCATTGTTATGCACGAAAACAATCAACTCATTTTCATCGATACGCCAGGACTGCATAAAAGTCAAAAAGTTTTTAATCAAAAACTCGTAGAAATCGCTCTTAAAAGCATAGAAGGGGTTGATCTTGTGCTTTTTGTAGCAAGCATTAAAGATGATTTGAGTGAGTATAAAGACTTTTTAAGCTTAGCTTGCAAGGTTCCGCATATCGTGATTTTAAATAAAATTGATTTGGTGGATAATGCGTATTTGCTTGCTAAGATGAATGAGTATTCAAGCTTAAGCGAGCATTTTAAGGCTTTGCTTCCTTACTCAAGCAAACAAAAAAGTGCTAAAAAAGCCTTGCTTGATGCAGTTGTTAAACTCTTGCCTGAGCACCCACACTACTATGATAGCGAGCTTTTAAGCAGTGCAAAGGAAAAGGATATTTATAAGGATTTTATACTTGAAGCGATTTTTGAGAGTTTTAGTGAGGAGCTTCCTTATCAATGCGAGCTTGAAATTTCACGTTTTGAGGCAAAAGAACATATACTTTTCATTGACGCAAATATCATCACTTCAAGCCATAGCCACAAAGCTATGATTATCGGTAAAAATGCTGTAGCCTTAAAAAGACTTGGCAAAAACGCAAGGATAAGGATAGAAAAATTTGCTCAAAAAAAAGTTATGCTCAATCTTTTTGTGCAAGTGAAGAAAAACTGGGATAAAGATGAAGACTTTCTTAAACAAATTCTTGAACTTTAAACCCTTTAAAGCTCAAGACATAAAAATACAAATTATTGCATTTGAAGATATTTTATACACCAATTTCAAGCTTGATGAGCTTGAAAATATCGATGAAGAAAGCTTGTTTGAAAGAGCTTTGATAGAATTTGATATACAAGAAAGCCTAAGTTATGTGATGAGCTTTATCAAAAGCAAAGAAAGAGTGCATATCTTTTTAACTCTTTTTGAAAATTTACACATAAAAGATGATTTTGCCTTAAGCGAAGCTGTGATTTTAAGAAATTTGCAAAATCTGCATGCGGATTTAAGCCAAGCATTTGCAACGCTTGTTTTGCAAGATGAATATGCTTTTATCGCCTTTTTTAAGCAAGATGAGTTTTTGTATTGCAAAAATATCCCCAAACTTTGCCTTAATGCTTTTAAAAACAAAAGCATTCAAGAACAAGAAAAGTTTTGCATAGAAATTCTACTCACTCAAGCCAAGTGCGAGACGCTTTTAAAGCAGTATCAAAGCCAAACACTTTTGATTATCAACGATCATTTTAATCTTAGCAAAATGCTTCAAAATAAGCTTTTTATACAAATTCACAAAGAGCTAATAACACAAGATGAGCTTTACAAAAAGCTTGCAAAACTTGAGATAGAGCAAAATCAAACTCAAGCCAATTTTCTAAGAAACATAAAACAAAGCTCATTTAGCGCTTTAAAAGGCTTGATTTTGAGTTTTTTGTTTGCTTTTGTGCTAAGCTTTTGTGGTGGTCTAATCCACGCTTATCTTACGCATCACACCCTAAAAACAAACTTTCATAAACAAGCCAATCAGCTTTCATTAAACGAGCTTGAAGAGCTTACTCAAAGCACAAATTTAAAACTTGAGGAAAAGCAAATTTTAATCAAAAGCTTAGAATCAGAGCTTGCTGGCACGATCACAAACCCTCTTTATACTCTTGGCAAACTCTTTGCTTTTTTAGATGAAAATGGCATAAAAATCATAAGTTTAGAGCTTGAAAATGAAAATTTAGTCAAAATCATTACACAAGGTAATGAAAATAACTTCGAAAAACTTTATAACAATGATGATTTTATACTCAAACAAAAAATAAGCAAAGATGGTCTATATGAACTGCATTTAAGGATAAAAGATGAGTGAGAAGTTGAGCTTTTATCTTGATGGATTGAGTTTAAGAGAAAAAATTCTTCTTGGCGTTATAAGTTTGCTTTTGGGTGCGTTTTTGGGCTTAAAATTAGCTCAAATACTGAGTTTTTGGTATTATGATCCACAGAATTTAGAGCGCTTTTCAAACGAGCAAGGACAAATTCTAAAGCTTTCTTCGCTCAAAGAAGAACAAAAACTCAATCTCAATGAGCTTGAAAAAACACTTTTAAAATTTAAAATCCCCTATCAAAAGCAACTTGACGAGCTTTATAAACTTGCTAATGCCAAGCACATACATTTTCATTCTATCAAAGATAAAAAAATAGAAAAAGAGTATTTTATAAGTTATAAACTTGAGCTTGAATTTGAAGCTGAATTTATGAAAACTATGCAGTTTTTAAAGGCTTTAGAGCAAACAAATATCGGTTTGAAAGGTTTAAATCTTGTAAAAGATCAAGATAAAAAAGGACTTAAAGTCATGATTTATCTTGATTTGCTTGTTTTGAAAGCTTATTGAAGGTGAATTTGTAAAGCCGGTGATTCAAGCACAAAGCCATTTTCATTCTTTTTAAGCTCAAAATCCCCTTTAAAAGAAGCTAAAAGTGCGTCTTCAAATATCATTGCTTCTGGATCGCAAAGCATCTTTGTGGAGCCTGAATTTTCAGCAATACTAAGCTTGTTTTTATCTAAACTAAACTCGCCAAAAAAGCGGTTACAGCCCGCAAAGCCATTAAATTTACCTTTTGAGAAGTTAATATTTGGTCTTTCTTGAGCCTTGTACTCAAGCTCATTACCCAAAGATACGATTTTAATAATCGTAAAATCTTTGTCTTCAAAGCCTAAAGCTTGATCTTGAGTATTTGAGCCACAGCCGAGTAAAAAACCTGCAAGAAGGCTGGCTAAAACGATTTTTTTCATTGTGTTTCCTTTTTTCGTAAATACATCACAAAAGTGTAACGAACTTGCGTAAATCAAAGTTTATTTAAATTTGAAAATGGCTTAACTCTTCTTCTAAGCTTTTACATACCACTTTAAGCTCATCAGCCACTTGAAGCAAGGCTTGTGAAATGCTTTCATTTTTGTTACTGATGATAACATTTTCTTTAACGCTACTTAAAAGAATTTCAATATTATTTTGAGACTTTTTAATCCTCTCAACGCATTCAAACACAAGATTTTTAGACTCTTCATTGCACGATTTTACCTCTTTAGCGTCTTGAGTTAAGGCTCTTGTATTTTCATCAAGAGAGGCTATAAATACCCCATTTTCTTTAAGTTCAGCACTGACCTGAGCTATGCTTTCTAAAAGCTCTTTAATGATAGCTGAAATTTTATCCAAAAACTCCTCACTGCTTTGAGCTAAATTTCTAATATCTTCTGCGATCACTGAAAAACCTCTGCCATAGCCTCCAGCCCTCGCAGCTTCTATGCCAGCATTTAGGGAAAGTAAATTTGTTTTATCCGCCACCTCGCTCATCATTTGTATAGCTTCTTTGATATTGTTTGCTTGCCCTACCATGTTGCTTACTTTTTGACTAAGTTGTGTTTCATTTTGAGTAACTTGTGTTACCTTGCTTGCTATATCAAAAAGCGAACTTAACATTTGATCAAGCACTTTGTATGATTTGTCATTGGCGTTATTTGCCTCAGTAGAAAGGTTTGCTAATTCATTTAAATCCTGTCCGACTTGAGTGCTTAACTTAAAGCTTTCATCGATCTTTTCGTGGCTTTCTTTTGTGATTTGTGTTAGGTTGATGGCGTTTTCATTCAGTCTTGTGGATTGGTATTCGACATTTTTTGAACTTTGATTGGTTGATTGCACGGCTTTGTGAATTTTTTCTATAAATTCATTGATATAAGTGCAAGCCCTAGAAATTTCATCTTTACCTTTAATCTTAATACGCGCTTTTAAATTCCCACTTCCTTGTGCAAGCTCTCTTGCGTGATTTAAAAGCTCTAAAACAGGCTTTCCAACCACAAGTTTAAGCATAAAAAGCACCACAGCAACGGTTACAATAAGCGCTAAGGTAAAAATAACCATATAATTCTTACTCGTTTGTTGTAAATCTCTCTCAACGCCCTCAAGACTATGATAAACATCCATCACGCCGATAACTTCGCCAAGCTTAGCATTGGCGTGACAAGCCACGCAACTTTCATCAGCGATTAAAGGACGGATAAGTCTGAGGTAGTTTAGTCCTTGAATTTCTTGTTCTAAAGAAAGAAGTTTTGGGTTTTTAAACTGCTCTAAGATGAGCGTATCGCTTGAAATTTGGGGGTTTTTCATCTCAAAAAGCTCTATCGTCTCTTTAGAAGGATAAATACTCACATCACTCACACCTTCCATACTCTTAGCCTCGTGTATAGCTTCTTCAATCTTTTGCGAATCACCTAAATTCATCGCCATTTTAAGCGTTTGAAAAACAGAAGTGCTGATCGTATCTAAATTTTCTCTACTCATCTTTGAAAAAGTGTTTTTAAAATCCAAATACAAAATCACCTGAACGATAATAAAACTCACAAGTAGCACTATAAAGGTTACAGCAGATATTTTAAAGCCTATATTTTTAAACATTATCTTCCTTTTTTCAAGCAAAATATCTATATTTTAGTTTAAAGATAATTAAAAAATTATTAAATAAAAGCGTAATAAAAAAATCACACTACTTTCAAGAAGTATTTTGCATTGAAAAAAAGCAGCTTAGGCTGAGTTTAAGCGGATAAGTTTTATGTATCCGCTTAAATGAAAAATTATTTTTTAGTGATTTTATAGGCTAAATTTCCTAGAATTTGTATAACTTGCACCAAAACAAGCAAAACAATCACAGTTAAAATCATCACATCACTTTGAAAACGTTCATAACCATACCGAATAGCTACATCACCCAAGCCTCCGCCTCCAACCGTGCCAGCCATAGCTGAAAAGCCTACGACTACGATAAGGGTTAGGGTTGTAGCATTAATAAGGCTTGGTAAGCTTTCTACAAACATGACCTTAAAGATGATTTGGGCGTTGCTTGCTCCATAAGATTTTGCTGCTTCAATGATACTTTTATCAACTTCTTTTAAAGCACCTTCTATCATCTTGGCTAAATAAGGAGCTATGCCTAAAGTCAGTGGCACTATAGTTGCTGTTGTGCCTATACTTGTGCCTGTGATGATACGCGTTAGTGGCATCAAGACTATGATTAAGATGATAAAAGGAAAAGAACGCACAATATTGACAAAAAAATCAAGCACAGCATATAAGCTTTTATTTTCACTAAGTCCTCCTTTATCCCACACCGCAAGCAAAACGCCTGGGATTATAGCGAGCAAAAAGCCAGCAAAGGTTGAAACAAAAGTCATATATAAGGTTTCAAGTAAGGCCGGGCTTAAAATATCTATTAGTATCATTTCTAATCTTTGAATTTCCATTAGGCTACCTCCCATAAAACGCCACTTTTTTGGATAAAATCAAGCACTTTTTCTTTATCTTTTTCAGCCACATTAATCACTAAATTTCCTAAAGCGATGTCATTGAGCTTTTCTATCTTGCCCCAAACTATGTTAAAATCTATGTTTAATGCCCTTGCCATACTTGTAATGACGCTATGTTGTGCCACTTCTTTTGGGAAGAAAAGTTTGATATTTACTCCTGTTTGAGGTAAAAAGTCATTTTCGCCTAAAAACTCTTGCATTTTAGCATTTGGTTTTAAGAAAAGCTCGTGAATTTCCCCACTTCCTATGATATGTCCGTGATCAAGTAAAACAGCCTTGCTTGCGATTTCTTTCACCACTTCCATTTCATGAGTAACTAAAACTACGCTTATGCCAAGTTCTTTATTGATCTTTTTGATAAGTTCTAAAATGTTTTTCGTTGTATTTGGATCAAGTGCTGAAGTTGCCTCATCACTAAGAAGTATCTTAGGCTTTAAAGCCAAAGCTCTAGCTATAGCCACTCTTTGTTTTTGTCCTCCGCTTAGCTCGTTTGGATAAGACTTTGCTTTTTGCTCTAAGCCTACCATTTCAAGGAGCTCTTTTACTCTTTTGTCAATCTCATCCTTTTTAAAACCATGAATTTGCAAAGGCATAGCCACATTTTCAAAGACATTTTTTCTGCTCATCAAAGCAAAATGCTGAAAAATCATACCTATATCTTTACGCAAGTTTCTAAGTTCTCGAGCATTTTTTGCTACTTGTGAAATTTCTTTACCAAAGACTTTTAAAGAGCCATTTTGATAATCCTCCAAGGCATTAATGCACCTTAAAAGTGTGGATTTTCCAGCCCCACTATGCCCTACTATAGCAAAAATTTCTCCAGCCTTAACACTAAGGCTTACCTCATCGATGACGAGTTCTTTGCCGTAGTATTTTTTTAACTTGTTAATCTCTATCATTTTTACCCTTTAAATTTTCAAGTTCAAGTTCTATCTTTTCAAGCTGCGCTTGAAGTGCGTTTAAGGCTTCTTGATTTTGTGTGATGACTTCTTTTGGAGCCTTGCTTATGAATTTTTCATTTTTAAGCATATTTTCAAGCTTGCTTTGTTCTTTCTCAATTTTAAGCTTTTGATTTTCAAGCCTTTGTAAAACAGCACTTAGATCAACATTTTCAAGCGGTATAAATACACTTAAATTTTCACTCACATCAGCACTTGCATTGCTTATTTTTTCAGTGATAAACTCCACTTCCTCGCTCTTTGAAAGCAGGCTAATAAAATGCGTATAAGCTTTTAAAGCCTCATTTAAACTTGTATCATTAAGTTTGATAAAGGCTTTTTTGATCTTACTTTGATCAATCAAAGCTTTGGCACGACGTATGCTTACTATACTTTCTATGACGAGATTAAAAAGCTTTTCACTTTTTTCATTTTGTGCTTTAAAGCGTGGAAATTGCGTTATCATCAAAGAAGGCGAGTTGGCAAGCTCTGTATTACTAAGCTTATGATATAAATACTCACTGATAAAAGGCATAAAAGGATTTAAAAGCTTTAAAGCCTCTTTAAATATACTGCCAAGTTCTTTTACACTACTTTTTTCAGCCTTGCTTAGCTCTATGCCCCAGTCGCAAAACTCGTCCCAAAAGAAGCGATAAAGGGTGTTTGCAGCGTCATTAAAGCGGTATTGCTCTAAATTTGCCCTTAGCTCTTTTATGCAAGCTTCAAGCCTACTTTGCATGTATAGTCCAAGCTCGCTTTTTAGCTCTATCTTTTCTAGTTCAGCAAAGCTTTTTTCATTGAGAAGTAGATAATTTGTGGCATTATAAAGCTTGTTTGTAAAATTGCGAATTTGCATAAGCTTATCATTACTTAGCCTTATATCGCGTCCTTGCACGGCTGAGATAGCTAGAGTAAAACGCAAAATATCAGCGCTGTATTCTTTGATAAGCTCATTTGGATCGATGACATTGCCAAGTGATTTACTCATCTTTCGTCCAAGCTCATCTTTTACTAAAGCGTGCAGATACACTTGCTTAAAAGGAAGTTTGTGAAGGGCGTTTGTGCTTTGAAAAAGCATTCTTGCCACCCAAAAAAAGAGTATATCAAAGCCTGTTATAAGTAAAGAATTTGGATAAAAGTCCTTTAAATCTTCTTTTTGATAAAGTTTGCCTTCGCCCCAGCCTTCATTGCCCCAGCCCAAAGTACTCATCGCCCAAAGTCCTGAGCTAAACCAAGTATCAAGCACATCTTGATCTTGTTTAAAATTTACACCCTTGCATTTTGGGCATTCATGAGGTGTGTTTTGGCTTACAAACTCAGCCCCACATTCACAATAAAAAACCGGAATTTGATGTCCCCACCAAAGCTGACGCGAGATACACCAGTCTTTTAAATCCCTCATCCACGCATTAAAAGAATTGATCCAATGGCTTGGAAAAAAGCACATTTCTTTAGCATTTACCCTCTCAATGCTTTCCTTGGCTACTTTAGCACTGACAAACCATTGTTTTGAGATATAAGGCTCAACCACATTTTTACAACGATAACAAAGTCCTATTTGATTGTCATAATCTTCTATCTTTTCAACAAAGCCGTGTTTTTCAAGCTCACTGATGATAGGTGCTCTTGCTTTAAGCCTTTCAAGTCCCTTAAACTGCAAACAATGCTCGTTTAAAATACCTTTTTCATCAAAGATGGTGATAAATTCTAAATTATGCCTTAAGCCCACCTCATAGTCGTTGTGATCGTGAGCTGGTGTAACCTTAACCACTCCTGTTCCAAAGTCCATATCCACATGCTCATCAGCGATAATCTCAAGTTCTTTACCCACAAGAGGTAAGATGAGTTTTTTGCCAATTAGGTGCTTGTATCGCTCATCATTTGGATTAACCATCACTGCTGTATCGCCAAAATAAGTCTCTGGACGCGTAGTAGCTACGACAAGATAGTCCTTGCTTTCTTTTAAAAAATACCTTAGATGATAGAGTTTGCCTTTATTTTCTTTGTATTCTACTTCTATATCACTTAGCGCGCCGTCCTTGCAGCACCAATTAATCATTCTATCGCCTCTAAAGATCAAGCCTTGATCATAAAGCGAGATAAAAGCCTTTTTTACAGCGTTTGCAAGTCCTTGATCCATAGTAAAACGCAAACGGCTCCAAGCTGGGCTAATGCCAAGAGTTCTCATCTGTTCTACTATCTTACCACCGCTTTGTTCTTTCCACTGCCATACTTTTTTGATGAATTCTTCTCTGCCTATTTGCTCTTTTTTAATGCCTTGAGCTAAAAGCTGTTTTTCAACTACATTTTGAGTCGCAATGCCAGCATGATCAAGTCCGGGCTGATACAGCACCCTAAAGCCGTCCATTCTTTTATAACGCGTGATAATATCTTGCAAGCTAAAAGTAAGTGCATGTCCTATGTGAAGCACGCCTGTAACATTAGGCGGAGGCATCATAATGCAAAAATTTTTGCCCTCACTTTGCAAATGCAAATTCCCATCAACCTCAAAATACCCTCGCTCCTCACATATCTTATAATACTCTTGTTCAACGCTTTTATCATACATTTTAAAATAGCCCTTTTAAAAATAAAATAGCTAGATAATACCCAAATTTGCCTAAGTTTTTGTTGAAAAAGAGCCAAGAATAAACAAAAAAACGAAGTAAAAATTACAAATTAAAAAAATATGAGTAAAATATAAAGTAAATTCTTAAGAATTTAACAATTTTTACGAATTTTAACCACTTCAATCCGATAAAGCACACATTAAACAAAATATAAGATAACACATGTATAATAAAATATAAACAAAAAACATAAATAACACACTATTTTAAAGGAAATAAAATGAGTGGAGAAAAACTAGTTAAAGGATTTTTAGTCTCAAAAACTGATGTAAAGGGTAAGATTACATATTGCAATAGCGCCTTTATAGAAATTTCAGGATTTAATGAATCTGAGCTTCTTGGCAAACCCCATTCTATCGTTCGTCATCCAGATATGCCTCGTTCGATTTTTGCGTATCTTTGGGAAAATATCACTCAAGGCAAAGAAGTGAATGTATATGTTAAAAACCGCGCAAAAGATGGGGGATTTTACTGGGTATTTGCCAATGTTACGCCTTCATTTAATGTTAAAGGCGAGATTATAGGGTATTATTCTGTGCGTCGAGAACCGCGTCAAGAGGGCATAAAAACAGCCACAGAACTTTATGCACTTATACGCGAAAGTGAGAAAAAGGGTGGTGTGAAAGAAGGTTTGAATACCTTTAAAACTTATTTTGAAAATTTAAAGATGCCTTATGAAGATTATGTAATGCATCTACAAACAGGAGAATAAAATGTCAGCAATTGTATTAGCTTGTATAAGCGTAGTTCTTTTAGTAGTGGTAATCGCTCAACAAATAAAACTTAAAAAAATGCTTTCACATATCCATAAAATTTCACTTGTTGTTGATGAGATGAATTTGGGTAATTTTGAGCCAAGAATCACAAATTTAGGCAATACAAAACTTTGTAAAATCGCACTTGGTATTAATCAAACCCTTGATCAGCTTGAAACCTTTGTAAGAGAAGCCGCAACGGTATCAAATAGCGTAAGCACTGGAAATTTTCGTCCATTTTTAACAGCTGGACTACTTCCAAATTTAAGCAATGTTGGTATGCAAATTAATAAAAGCGTCAAAGCCATACAACATTCACTTTCCTTAAGCAAACACCAAAATCTCAACGCGGATTTAAGCAAAATCAATGCAAATCTAGCACAACAAGAATATATGCAAACAAGCTTTAAAACCTCGATTTTACATCTTAACAATATGAGTGAAATCGTCGATAAAACAGCAAAAGCAAGCGAGGAAAACTATCATAAAGTTTCAAAGTCTTTTGATGCTTTGGATCAAATTTCAGGACTGATTTCAACAAATTCATCGTATGCTGATACCATAGCCAAACGAAGTGAAGAAACTCGTTCTATCGTAAGCACCATTGATGATATATCAGATCAGATTAATTTGCTTGCCCTCAACGCAGCCATTGAAGCAGCAAGGGCTGGCGAACATGGACGAGGCTTTGCTGTTGTGGCTGATGAAGTAAGAAAGCTGGCTGAAAAAACGCAGAATGCAACAAAAGAAATTCAAGATCAAATCAATATATTTCAACAAGATATAACCATGATCCATGAAAACTCTCAATCCATAAACACCCAAATGCAAAGTTTTAATGCGATGATGAATGACTTTGAGCTTGTCCTTCAAGAAACCATGCAAAACTCAAATGCTATAGAAAGAGGTGCTCATGCTGTAACGGCTGGGATAAATGGTAATTCACTAATGCTAACCTATCTGATCTTTAAGTCAAATTCTTATATGAGAGTGCTTAATGCTCAAGATAGTAGCCAGCTTGGAGATATACTTGAAGCTGTATTTGCAACTTGGCTTGAAAATCGTGGTAAAAAGCTATATAATGGCACACCCGGACTAGAAAAAGTGATAAATTATCACAAACAAGTTATTTTAAGCGCTAAAGCAGGCGTGCAAAAAGCATATGAAAAAGCGGAAGAAAAAGATATTTTACACGAATTTAAGATTATGGAAGAAAGCTCAAAAAGCTTATTTGAAGAGATAGAAGGCTTGGCAAACAAACAGCGCGCCATAGAAGCTAAAGAGCTAGAATAAGCTCTTTATGCTTTTTACTCAAAAAGAGTCTCAACACGGCGATTGACATAACGTTTGCTTTCGTCCATATCGTGAGTAAGTTGTTTGTCTTTTCCAAAGCTTTGAATGATGATTTTACCACTTATCCTTAAAAACTCACTTGCTACAGCTGCACTTCTTTTAAGCCCAAGCATATAATTATACGCTGCATTTCCCACCTCATCGGTATGTCCGCTTAAAACAATGCTTTTAATCTTACTTTGTGGTTTAAGCGTGGCTTTAAGTTCGTTGATATAAAAGCTATTTTTAATGCTTTGCATTGAGCTTTGGTTGAATTTAAACCAAAGAGGTGGCAAGGGTTTAGGGCTTGCGATAAAGTTTGTTTCATCAAGTAAGCTTTTATTAAAAAGCGTGATTTTGATATTTTCTGTGTTTATTTTTTCAACAAATAAAGCGTATTCTAAAAAGCCACCTCTTCTTGAAAGCGTGGTGGTGATAGAATTGATCGTTTTTCTTTCATTTGCATGAAGTTTTTGTGAATCAACAATATACACATCATATCGTGGCTCACCAAGACTTCTATCATGCCTAGATCGCTTCAGCAAGGCTTCATACTCGCTTCTTAAACTTTGCATTGTGGGGGCTAAATTTGGCTTTGAAGCTCTTTGTGTATTTGCTGGTGTGCTTTGCTCAAGGGCTTTGTTTTGAGGAGGATTTTGAGCTGGCATGGTATTTTGTTGTGGTGGAAGTTGTTGAGGTTGAGCCTTACTTGTTTGAGTGCTTTGAGGGGAAGTTTGGGTTTTTGGCTCATAAAAACTGATATTTTTAGGATCTGAGCTCGTAAGCACATAATACCCAACAGCACACAAAATAAGCACCACAAGGATAAGTAAAATCATCAGCTTATTTTTCATCATTTTTCCTTACAATGTATAAATTGCAAAAAAGCTATTTAAAATGCTAAATTTTAAAGCATTTTGATTGATAGCTTCTTTTTTCATAACACTACCAAAAAAAGCCTTATTTGTCAAATTTACACGCAAAATCAACTCATTTCACATAATTTTTTTACAAAAAAATCAAACAAAGCTACTGAAAAAACCATAAAAAACTTTGTTTATCTCAACCTTAATGCAAAAAATGTCTCACACCAGTAAAATATAAAGCCATGCCATGCTCATTAGCTGCTTGTATAACCTCATCATCTCTTATACTGCCTCCTGGCTCTACTATGGCTTTGACCCCAACCTTACTTGCCTCATCTATACTATCTCTAAAAGGAAAAAAGGCTTCACTTGCTAAAACACAACCTTTTAAATCAAGCCCCAAGTCTTTAGCCTTAGCAATGGCTGCTTTTGCTGCGTCAATGCGGCTTGTCATACCCATGCCAATAGCTAGCATGGCTGAGTCTTTGACATATACTACATTATTTGACTTTGTTAAAGCGGCTATTTTAAGAGCGATTTCTAAGTCTTTAAATTCTTCTTTACTAGCTGCTCTTGTGCTTTTTAAAGTCGCCTCTTTAAGCTCGTTTAAACCTACCTTATCGCTGTTTTGATACACAAAGCCTCCGCTTATATGCTTAAAATCAAAAGCATCATGAGCAGGGCGTAAAAACTTGCTTTCTTGAGTGAAAATTTTTATACGCTTTTTGTTTTCAAACACTTCTAAAGCCTTTTTATCCACACTTGCAGCGATGATAACTTCAACATAAATTTCATTGATCTTTAAGGCTAAAGCCTCATCTAAAAGCCCATTTATCGCCACCACGCCTCCATAAGCACTTACTGGATCGCATTTTAAAGCTTCTATATAACTTTGCATTAAGTTTTCCTTTATGGCAAAACCACAAGGATTAGCATGCTTTATGATGGCTACGGCTGCTTCTTCATCAAAGCTTGAGGCTAAATTTAAGGCTGCATTAATATCAGTAAGATTATTAAAACTTGCCTCACCTTTTAGAGCTTTAAAATGGGTGCTAAAAAAATCTTCAAATTCATATAAAGCCCCTTGTTGGTGAGGATTTTCGCCATATTTAGTATCAATTACCTTGCGTCCTATGATAAATTTACTTGCTCCAAAGCCTTTGTTGAAGCGATCATTTAGATAATTTGCGATAAAACCATCATAATTTGCACTATGTTCATAAGCTTTTATCATCAATTTTAGCCTAAATTCTTCATCAGCCTTACCCTCTTTTAAGGCTTTTAAAACTTGGGCATAATCAGCCTTATCACAAAGCACCAAAACACTTTTATAGTTTTTTGCCGCTGCTCTTAGCATACAAGGACCGCCTATGTCTATATTTTCGACTATCTCATCAAAATCATCAGTTTTTTGAGTAGTTTGCTTAAAAGGATATAAATTCACACATACCAAATCAATAGCCTCAATGCCCTGCTCTTTAGCTTCTTGCTCGTGATCTTTTCTTTTATATAAAATGCCCCCATGAATTCTTGGGTGCAGGGTTTTAACGCGTCCTTCAAAAAGCTCATTTTGTCCTGTAAAATCGCTCACTTCTTGCACCTTTAAGCCCTCTTGCTTAAGTAAATTATAAGTGCCTCCAGTTGAAAGTAGTTCAAAACCTAAATTCACAAGCTCTTTAGCAAATTCCACCACACCTTCTTTATCGCTCACGCTAATGAGTGCTTTTTTCATGATTGTTCTCCTTTTTTTCTGCTGATAATTTTATATCAAATTTAAAACTTAATTCTCTAAATGCTTCTTAAGCTTTTCATAAGCTTCGTTAATCTCTTGAAATTTAGCCGCACCTTGCTTAAGTTCGGCTTCGCTGACATTATTTGCGTTTAAGATATCTGGATGGTATTTTTTAGCTAAGGCTCTGTATCTTTTCTTAAGTTCATTTATATCAGCATTTTTATCAAGCTCTAGCACCTTATAAGCTTCATCAAGGCTGAGTTCTTTGGAGTTTGAGCTATGTCTAAAACTTGCGATAAAACTTTCAAGCTCTAAAGTGCTTACACCAAAGGCTGAAGCGATGAGACTTAAAAGCTTGATCTTAGTATCATTCATCACTCCATCTATACTAGCAACATATACAAACATTCTTAAGACATTCAAACGTTCATTTTGAGGTAGTGGAACCTCACGCATAAACTCATACGCCACACTTTGCGTATCATTAAGCTCGTTTTTATGCTCGTTAAAACTTGCCTTTAAAAAAGCTCTTTCTTTCTCATCGCTTGCATTGGCATTTAAAATTTGAGTGATCATATCCGCTTCGCTTTGAGAAACTCTACCATCACTTTTTGCGATCTTAGCTAAAAGCGCAACGACATAATAATTCATCTTTCTTTTATACTCATCAAGCCTTTGCTCGTAAATTCCTTGAGCAAAGCTCTTGCCAAAACCTTTGCTTGCTCTTGTGAATTTTTGAAAAGTGCTTGATGATTGCCCTGCCATGTAGTTTTTATAATACCAAACAAAGGCAAAAATTGCCAAAAGCAAAAGTATAAAAGCCATTATAAAAGTTCCTTTTTAAAGCTTGAAAAATAAAGCTCATCAAGTTCTTGCTTGCTTAAAGTGAGAGTATTAAGCTTAAAAATTTGTTCTTTTGTGCTTACGCCAAGTTTGATATAATTTACCCCAAATTCTTTTGCAAGCGCTTCAAAAGCTGCCTCATCACTTACACCTACTACTGCTCTGCTTGCACTCTCATCAAAAAGCAAGGCTTCATCACTTATTTTTGGGTGTTTAAAATAAATTTCAGCTTTTATGCCAACTTCGCTAATAGCGCACATTTTTGCCAAGCATACAGCCAAACCTCCTACGCCAACGCTATTTGCACATTCTAAAAGCTTATTTTCATTTGCCCTTAAAAGCAAATCCCAAAGCTTAAGCTCTGCATTAAAATCAAGTTCATTTAACCTACCCTCGCATAACTTATCTTGCACCTTTGCCACAAGTGAGCCCGCAAACTCGCCTTTGGTATCGCCAAGCAGGTAAAGACTGATATTTTCTTTTTCAAGGCTTGATTTTAAGGAGTTTTGAGCGTTTTCATTTAAACCAACGCACACTATAGTCGGGCTTGGGTAAATGCTTACCCCATCAGTTTCATTATATAAGCTTACATTTCCACTCACAACAGGCGTATTTAAAGCCTTGCACGCTTCTTTTATGCCCTCGCAACCTTGAGCAAATTGCCACATCACCTCAGCATTTAAAGGACTACCATAATTTAAACAATCACTAATCGCCAAAGGCTTTGCCCCAGCACACGCTACCTTACGTCCAGCATTCATCACATTTAAAGCCGCACCTTTATACGGATCGATGAAATTAAGCCTTGAATTACACTCCACAGCCATAGCTAAGGCTGCGTTGTTTTCTTTGACGCGTATGACGCTTGCACCTAACTTACCATCAGCTTTAATGGTGTTTGTTTGTACGCTTGAGTCAAATTGATCGTAAATAAAAGCTTTATCAGCGATATTTTCATTACTTAAAAGTGTTTTAAGTGTATGAGTTGCTGAGTTTTTAAGCATAAAATCATACTCTTTCATAAGCTCTAAATACCTTGGCTTTTGCGTTTTTCTATCTAAAATAGGCGCTTTTTCGCTCAAAGGTGCGATTGGGATTTCTCCAACAAGCTCATTATGCCAAAAAAGCTCCATTTTGCCTGTATCACTTACTTCGCCAATCACTGCTGCATCAAGGGCGTATTTTTCAAAAATTTCAATCACTTCTTTTTCCTTGCCCTTTTTTGCGCAAATAAGCATTCTTTCTTGACTTTCGCTCAGCATTAATTCATAAGGACTCATACCCTCTTCTCTCATCGGCGTTTTATCAAGGTAAAGTTTCATGCCCGCACCACTTTTACCAGCCATTTCAAAAGAACTTGAAGTAAGCCCAGCCGCACCCATATCTTGAATGCCAATGATGAGGTCTTTCTTAAAAAGCTCTAAACAGCTTTCCATTAAGAGTTTTTCAGTGAATGGATCGCCAATTTGCACGGTTGGACGCAAGCTTTTGCTATTTTCACTAAAACTATCACTTGCCATAACAGCTCCACCAAGCCCATCTCTACCTGTTTTTGAGCCTACATAAATCACCGGATTTCCAACACCTTCAGCCTTAGCATAAAATAACTCTTCTTGCTTGCAAATGCCAAGCGCAAAGGCATTAACTAAGATATTGCCATTAAAGCATTCATCAAAACTACACTCTCCACCTATAGTAGGCACACCCATGCAGTTTCCATAATGAGCTATACCACTTACCACGCCTTTGACAAGGTATTTTTGGTGTTTAGCGATCTTAGCATCGTGTATATCGCCAAATTTTAAGGAATTTAAGCCAGCAACCACGCGCGCGCCCATAGTAAAAACATCACGCATGATCCCACCCACACCAGTAGCTGCTCCTGCAAAAGGCTCGATAAAGCTTGGGTGGTTATGACTTTCTACCTTAAACACAGCTGCCATGCCTCCGCCTATATCGATCACGCCAGCATTTTCTCCAGGTCCTTGTATCACCCAAGGTGCTTTTGTGGGAAAGCCATTAAGGTATTTTTTGCTTGACTTATACGAACAATGCTCGCTCCACATAGCTGAAAACACGCCAAGCTCAAGTAAATTTGGCTCTCTGCCTAGAATTTTAAGTATTTCTTTATACTCTTCATCGCTGATTTTATGTGCTTTTATAATGTCCTTATCCATACTCACTCCTTTTTAAATTTACTTACCCAAACAAAAATGGCTAAACATCGCATCAAGCACTTCGCCATGCTCTATCTTTTGCGTGTATTTAGCGATTTCATCTAAAGCTAAATGAAGCTCAAAAGCAAAAAGCTCAAGTGAATTTTCTTCAATTAAAACCTTAGCCCTTTGCAAAGCCTTGCTCGCCTCTTCAAAAGAATGCACTAGCTCTAAATTTGGCAAAACAAACTCCACACTTTCTAAAGAATTCAAGTATAACTTTAAAGCCTTTAAAAGCTCATCTAAAGGCTCTTTGGTGCAAAGTTTTATGAAAGATAAATCCTTTGGAAAATGAAATTTGGGCTTTAAATCGCTTTTATTCAGTAACAAAAAAACCTTTTTTTCACTTTTATCACCCAAAAAAGGCTTAACAAGCTCTAAAATCTCAGCATCTTCATCATCAAAAGCCCTTGAGTTATCAAACACAGCAAGGATAATATCAGCCTTTGCAATAGCTTCTTTACTCAGCTTTATACCCATTTGCTCTATAGTATCATTTGAGTTTCTAATGCCGGCTGTATCGATAATCTTTGCTAGATGAGAGCCTATTTTTAGGCTTTCTTCTATGGTATCTCTTGTGGTGCCAGCTGTATTTGAAACTATAGCTCTTTCATAGCTTAAAAGAGCATTTAAAAGCGAGGATTTGCCGACATTTGGCTTACCAATGATAGCGATTTTAAAGCCCTCGATAAGTCCTTTTTTTGTTTTTGAGATTGAAGTGATTTGCTCAAGCTTTTTGGCATTTTGCTCGCACATAGCTTGAATATCTTTGAGTAAATTTAAAGGCAGATCATCATCAGCATAATCAATGCTTGTTTCAACAAAAGCAAGGCTTTTAAGCAAATCATTTCTCATTTGTTCCAAAAGCGTTTGAAGCTTGCCTTCTAAATTTCTTGCGATAAGTTTTGCACCAAAGGCTGATTTGGCTTTGATAAGCTCGCTGATATGCAAGGCTTTTAAAAGACTCATTTTATCATTAAGATATGCTCTTTTGCTAAATTCACCAGCATTTGCCAAACGAACCCCATACCTTAAAAGTTCTTCAAGCAAGATAAAAGCAACGCTAAAGCCACCATGGCTTTGAAACTCAACCACATCTTCGCCCGTAAAGCTATGAGGAGCTTTAAAAAAAAGAAGGATAACTTCATCGATAAGTTCATTTTCTTGGGTGTAAATTTTGCTTAAATGGGCATAGCGGGGCTTTAAATGCGCTCTTTTACTCATTAAAAGTGCGATTTCATAAGCTTTTATTCCGCTTAATCTGACTATAGATATGGCAGCTTCGCCTTGAGGTGTTGCTATAGCAGCTATGGTTTCATTCATCTTTTTTGAAAAAGTCATTCACCACAACGAATTTTTGATCACCATTTTGTCTTATGCCTACATATTTGTTTGGAAAACGTTCTCTTAGCTTTTCAAGAGCGATTTTTACAAGCACTCCATCTAAATGCTTGGTTTGTGCGCGTCCCGTAGCCTCGACTTTTTCGATGATATTTTTAAGATAAAAATCCATACCTTGTTCTTGATTTTTTAAAAACTCAGCAATTTCAAGCCTCACTAAAAGCTTATATTTTGAATTGATCCAATTGTGAAGCAAATACGACAAAGCTTTATAACGATACCCTTCCTTACCTATCAAAAGTGCAGCGTCCTCGCCATCAAGCTTAATATAAATACTATCTTTGCTATATACTCTAAGCTCGCTAATAGCTATCTTAAAGCCTGAAATAGCCATTAGGTTTTTAAGCTGAGTTTTGATCTCCTCAAGATAAAACTCCGGATCTTTAAGCTCTTGCTCTTCTTTATGAAAACTTGCAAAAATACTTTCTTCTTTGATCGTGTATGATGGGGCTTTGAGCCTTTCTTTGCTTTTGTATTCTTGAGTTTGTTTTTCAAGCGTTTTTTCGGTATTTTTTTCATTTGCTCTTTCGTCTAATCGTTCATCATGAGCTTTGATATATGGCTTTTTCTCATAAGAAAAGTTTTTATCTTCAAAACTTCGGTGCGTTTTGTCAAATTCTCTTTTTTTGTTTTGCTTGTCTGCTTTGTGATAAGGCTTTTTCTTGTTTTTTGCTTCTATGATCGCATTTTTTTGAAAAAAGCCCAAAAAGCCTTTACTTGCTTGTTGGATAACTTCATATTCTAAATCCATAACAGAACAAGATAAGTTCTGCGCTGCCTGTGTTAAGGCACTTTGTAAATCTTTTGCTTCAACTCTCATTGTATTTGTTCCACTTCTTTATTTTTGTGATGTTCTTTTGCGAAAAGCTTATTTACAACCCATTGCTGTAAAAGCGAGCAAAGGTTGTTGGTGCACCAATACAGCGTAAGTCCAGCCGGAAAGGTAATGAAAAAGAAAGTAAAGATGATAGGCAAAAACTTCATAATCTTAGCCTGAGTTGGATCTTGTATAGCCATAGGTGTGATAAGCTGCTGTAAAAACATAGTCGCTCCCATAAAAATAGGCAAGATAAAATACGGATCCATCACAGACAAATCATGTATCCAAAGCGCCCAAGGAGCAGCTTTAAGCTCGATGGCATTTAAAAGCACGCGATAAATCGCAAAGAAAATTGGAATTTGCAAAAGTATAGGCAAACACCCAGCAAAAGGATTTGCTCCGTGCTTTTTGTATAGCTCCATCATATGCGTATTCATTTTTTGCGGATCACCTTTATATCGCTCGCGAATTTCTTTCATCTTTGGAGCTAAATCCTTGAGTTTATTCATAGAAATCATTGATTTGTAAGTCAATGGAAATAATACAAGGCGGATCACAAGCACAAGCACAACTATAGCCCAGCCCCAATTCCCAAGATAGCTATGTAAATAATTTAAAAACCAAAATACCGGCTTAGCGATAAAGGTAAACCAGCCGTATTCTATAGCATTAATCAGCCTTTTATCAATGCTTTCAAGTATGCTGTGTTCTTTTGCACCTATGTATGCTCCACTTTTAAATTCATTATTTGAACTCACAAAGATCAGCGAATTTCCTGCTTTATCCTTACTAATCACAGCATTTAAACCTTCATTAAAATTATAAAAAAGCGAGGTATAATAACGATCAAAACCAGAAGCAAGATACACCAAACCAACACTTTCATCTTCTTTCACATCGCCATCTTCAAAGGTATGAATCGTATCTTCTTTATCAAGGAACAAAGCTCCATGAACGGTATAAGAGTCAATAATCTCACTTGGGCGCGAGCCGGGTGTGATAAAGTATTGTGCGTTTTTGCTGAGTTTTACCTCTATAGTGTAATTACCCTTTGCGTAAAAAGTAAGGATTTTTTCAATGTTAAGCTCTCCTAAATTTTGAGTGAGCGTAAGCGTAGCAGGAGAGTTTTCACTTACAAGAATTTCATCTTTATCGCTTGTATAGCTGGTGCTAAAAGCAAGCGCATTGATACGAGCATCATTAAATCTTAGCTCTAAAGGCAAAACCTGAGCGTCTTTAGCGATAAGATCAATCGCTTCTTTTGCTTCATTTTGGTACTTGCTGTCTTTTAAGACAAAACTTGAGATACGTCCTAGCTCATCGATACTTGCTTTAAAATGCTCACTTTGGATATTAGCGATAGTTTTTTTACTCGCACTTTCTAAAGCACTTGCTGGACTTTGTGAATTTAAGCTTGCTTGAGTGTTTATGCTTGGCGCTTGATTTTGCGTCAAGATGAGACTTTCATTGGCTTCTTGGCTGATATTTTGCTCGACATGAGCTGGCTTGCTTACAAAAAATTCTCCATACACAATGAAAAATAAAAAAGATAGAACAACGGCAAGAATGACGCGTTTTTGCTGACTTGGATTAGATGAATTCACGATTTTCCTTTAAAAAACTTTTTTAACGATGTAAAATTTTTGATGTGCATAAGGGATATAAAAAAATTTAATCTTTATGCCTGCTTTGTATGAACTAGGTTTCAAATCAAGTTTAGCGATCTTTGGATAGTCAAATCCACCTTGAAAATAAGGATTGCACCTTAAAATTCGCCACAAACTTAAAACAAAAGCGACAAAAAAATTTCTTTTTTCAAACTGCCATTTAGCGTATTCAGAACAGCTTGGATAAAAGCGGCAAACTCTAGGTTTTAATGGGCTTAAAAAATGCTGATAAAAAGCTATAGTCTTAATGCAAATCATCTTAAACATTGCAGTTTCTTAAGCCCCCATTTGATATTTTTCTCAAGCTTGTGAAAGCTTAGCTCATTGATCTCATCTTTGGCAATAAATACATATTTGCCCTGTATGAGCTCTTTTTCCACCTTACGAAAAAGCTCCCTTAAAAGCCTTTTTGCTCGGTTTCTCAGCACTGCCTTGCCAACTTTTTTGCTTGCAACTACTGCCATTTTGTTGCAAAAATGAGCTTGATAGTAGATGATAAAGCCTTCGCAGTGCCACTTCTTCCCTTCTTTGTAAAGGCGTGAAAATTCCCCAGCATCATTTATGCTTGGTGTTTTCACTACACAGCCAATCTTTTTCTGCCCTTTGCTCTTCTTGCATTAATTACTTTGCGTCCGTTTTTTGTTTTCATACGCACTCTAAAGCCATGTGTGCGTTTTTTAGGCGTCTTGTGCGGTTGGTAAGTTCTTTTCATTTCTTATCCTTAAAAATATAAATTTAAAGCTTGCTATTATAATCAAATATTACTTAAATTTGCTTTTAATTCACATAATTTTTAAGAGTATTTTTTATAATAATTTGTTAAATTTCCATTTTCAAATCAAAAACAAGGAACTAAAATGTTTAGCATACAAGAAGCACGCAAAGAAGATTTAGATGAAATTTTAGAAATGGTAAAAGAACTTGCTGAGTATGAAAATATGCTTGATGAGCTTGTTTGCACCAAAAAAGACTATGAAGAAAGCTTTTTTAAGGACAATTACGCCAAAGCTCTTATCTTAAGAGAACAAGGCAAAGCAGTTGGCTACGCGATGTATTTTTATACCTTTTCAAGCTTTTTGGGTAGAGGTGGAATGTATCTTGAGGACTTGTATATCAAAAAAGAATTTCGCAAAAAAGGCTATGCAAAAGCTGTTTTTAACTATCTTGCGAATATATGCAAAGAAAAAGGCTTAAAACGTCTTGAATGGGTTTGTCTTCATGACAATGAACTTGGCATTAATTTTTACACACGCTTAAACGCTGAAAATATGTCACTTAAATGGCGAACCTACCGCCTAGCAGGCGATACACTCAGCAAGCTTTTTTCATAAGATGAAAAGTCTTCGCTCTTTGCACTATCTTAAAGCTTTTGGGTATGAGTTTATCGACAAAGAACTTGATTTTACGCCTCAAAGCAAAGATTATGAAGAGTTGCGTTTAAAGGTGCAAAACTGCCAACTTTGCCCGCTTTCAAAAAGAAGACGATTTTGCATTATGCAAAACACTTTTAAGCATTATGGCTTAATGGTTGTTGGTGATTTTTTATCGACAAGTGAAAATGACAGCAAAACACTTTTAAACTCTGCTGAAGGGATAAAGCTTAAGCTTTTGCTTAAAGAAAATTTAGGCTTAGAGCGAGAGGATTTTTATATGAGCTATATTTATAAATGTTATAGCCAAAACAAAGATGATGATTTTGCGCTCAAGCAATGTTTGCCTTATCTTTTTGATGAACTTTTTTTTATCAACCCAAAAATCATTCTTTGTCTTGGAAAGCAAAGTTTTTATCATCTTGGCTTTGAGGATTTTACGCGTTTAAGAGGTGAAATTTTACATTTTAAACAAAGCTTTATTATGCCGAGCTTTGATATAAAATTTATACTCAAAAATCCAAGTTTTGAACAAGAATTTATCAAAGATTTAACAAAACTCAAAGCATTTTTATGAAACAATAAGCTTTTAATACTCAAGGAGAAAAGATGAAAAGTATTTTTTATACTCTTGCAATAGTCGTTTTTTTCAGCGCTTGCACGCTTACTCAAGCTCCAAAAACGATCATTGTTGGCGAAAATAACACAAGCAAAAAAGATTTTTCTAAAGATTCTTTAAGTAAGCTTGCTATTATCATTCCAGAAAAGACGATAAAAAGCTACTCAAGCACCATTATCAACGCAAGCTTTGCTTATCTTTTAAGACAAAACGCAAAGATTGATACTAAGGTTTTTCTTATCGGCATTGAAGATGAAGCAAGGATTAATAGAGTTTTAGCAGAGCTTGAAGCTGAGAATTTCCGTTTTGTCATCGCTGGCTTTACCTTAAAGGGCGCAAATATACTTGCAAAACATTCAAATGATATGATGTTTTTTATCCCTACACTGCATAAAAAAAATACGAATATAGACGCAAAAAATATCTACTTTGGGCGAATCGATTATGACGCTCAAATAGATAAACTTTTAAGCGAAGTAAATTCAAACAATATCGCTAGTTTTTATGATAATTCTGTGCTTTCAAACACGCTTCATCAAAGCATACTGAAAAAAGTCCCAAATGCAAGAACTTATAAAATCGAGGGCGAAAAGATTAATTTTGCTTCTGTGCTAAAGTCTAAGGGTCCTTTGCGTGGATCAAGCATTTTTTTAAACACGCCTTTGGTTACAAGCGCGATCATAAGCTCGCAACTTAGAGTTAATGATATAGAAGTGCAAAATATACTTTCTACGCAGATTGGCTACAATCCTATGCTTTTAAGTCTTACACAAAAAGAAGATAGAGCAAAACTTATCATCGCAAATTCTATAGCCAACAAAGATAAAACTCTAGCCTATTTGAATGAAAATTTTTCTCAAAGCATAGAATACAACTGGCTTGCATACGCCACTAGTGTAGGACTTAACTTCTTTTATACTTCTTTTATGGATAAAAGAAGCTCTTCTTTGTTTAGCGAAAGCATAGAAGATACTCAAGTTGTTTATGATATAAAGCTAATGAAGGCTTTAGAATTTAACTTTGCTGAGTACTAAAAAGCCTTACAAATGTCTCTTTAAGCTCCTTGCTCATCACTTGGGGCTTACTTTCTTTGACATATACAAGCACAAATTCAGCACTAAAAATCTTCTCTTCGCCCCTAAACAACTCTTGTTTGAGTAAAACAGAAGCGTTTTTTACTTCTAAAAGTTCATTTTTAACTTCTAAAATATCGCCTAATTTTGCTGATTTCACAAAAGCACAATTTGCCTTTGCAAGCAAAAAATGTCCTGTTTTTGCTTCAAAAATACTTGGATAAAGCTCAAAAAACAGCTCGCTTCTTGCTCTTTCGCAAAATTTTAAATAATTACTATGATACACCACCCCGCCAGCATCAGTATCTTCATAATATACTCTAATTTTCATTGCCTTTCCTTTCTTTTATATTATATCCTAAAAAGAACCAAATTTGTGCTTATAACGCTCAAGCATGCTTTTATTTCCCAACAATCCACCCTGATGAATGTATAACACAGGCTTTGTAAAAGCTTTTTGATACGCTAAAAGCGTTAAAAGCGCCACACTATCATATAAAAGATCAAATTCGATTTTACATTGCTTTAAAGCCTTGTGATAGATACTTAAAAGCTCTTTTTGAGGCTTTGCAAAATGAAATTTCAAAGGTGGCTCTAAAAAAAATAAATTTGAAAAATCATAATGCGGAATAAGCTTTGTAATTTGAGCCTTCACATACGCCTTATCGCCCACACATGCACATGAAAAAACCTTAAAACAAGAATGCTTTGCTAAAAAAGCTGCACTTGTACCTGTGCCTGAGGGCAAAAAAAGATCAAATTCTAAACCCAAGCACTCACTTTGCCTTTTAAGTTCTTCAGCAAGCTTTTGAAGTCCTAGTTCAGCTTCTTTACATGCCACTCCACAAGGGATAAAAACATCATCTTTTTCAAGCAAACTTAAAGCCTTTTGCTCTAAACTTAAATTTGAGGTATTTTCGATGATACATGCTTGATTTTTAAGAGCATAGGCAAAATTACCTTGAGGATTTTCTTTTAAAAAATTTGAAATTTTGGGTGTGATAAAAAGAAGCTTGAAGTCATTTTGTTTTGCAAAATCACTCAAGGCAGCCAAAGCATTGCTTTGCGTTGAACCAAAGCTTACAAAACGAGTGTTAGGCTTATACAAAGCCTTATTTTGCAAAAAATAATACAATTTTCTTGCTTTGTTGCCGTTGATAAGTCCTAAGGTATCATCTCTTTTAACATAAAATTCAAAGCCCTCAAGTGTAATTTTTTGAATAATGCTATCTTGCATCAAAAAACTGCTCGAGTCTTTTTAATAAAGCTTGGTTTGAAATGCTAAAATCAATCTTTATATAAGAGCCTTTATCATCGATTTTTGGGCTGACAAGCAAGAGTTTTTCTAAACGTTCATCTTTATAAAAAGAAAAAATAAAACTCATTAGCTCAAATGCCCTTCTTGAGGATAAATCAAGCCTATATGCAAACGAAGAGCCTTCATTGCTATAAGTTTCAATAATGATATTTTCAATACTTAAAGCCAAATTTTCATCTTTTAAAAGCAGATCAAAATACTCAGTTAAAACCTGTTTCAGCCTTGCTTTTACATCTTCTTTAAGCACATAAGAGCCTTCATTAAAAAGCATATTTGTGTTTAAATTCATCGAAGCAGTGTTTAAATCAAGTGTGATATGAGAATCAAGCTTGGCTTGAAGCTCTAAGATTAAAGCACTTTTTTGCACGCCAAAGCCATTGAGCTCATCTTTGAGTTTGTTAAAATCAGCCCTAAAGGAGCTTAGTTGTTCTTCTTTTTCATTTAAATGTGCTAAAAGGGTTAAAAACTCCTTATCTTGAATATTTAAAGCACTTATATTAAAGTCTTTTCCCAGCTTCTCTCCAAGTTCATAAAGACGGCTTTGACTTTGAACAAATTCCTTTTTTTCAAGCTCAAATTTTTCTTTTTGATTTTTTAAATCTTTTTGTTCGCTAACAATTTCAGTTTTTACAAGAGAATTTTTAAGCAAGAGCACCACGATGATAAGCAAAAAAATAAAAAGTAAGCCAGCCAATAAATTTGCATAAGTTAGATAAAAAAGACCGCTATCTTGCTTATTTTGCTTTTTCATTTCTCTTCGCTGTTTTTGTTTAACTTAGCAATCACTTCACTTGCTTCATTATCAAGCTCGTTCATTTCAGCTTTAAGCTGGCTCATCATTTCGATCTTATCATCTATGCTTCTTTCTTCTTCATACACTTCTTTAAATTCACGCATACCCTGAAGCAAACTATTTTTAAAACCTATAAAAATCTTTTCTTGATTTTCAAGCATAAGATCTTGATAATGCTCAAAATTGCGTTTGAAGTTTTCGATCTTTTCATCTAAAGAAAGTAAAGTTCGATCAAGATGCTGCGTTTTTTCAGAGCTAACATCTAAAAGGCGGTTGTATTGCTCACTCATTCTTGCAGTAATTTCTTTTAAATTTTGATTGAGTGTATTGATATTTGTCGTCATTTCAAGATAAATTTTACTTAAATCTTTTTGATTTCTGTGTGCTCTATTTAGCTCGCTCATCGTTTGTTTGATATGCTCGCTACTGACGCGAATAGCCTTTTCTTCAACATTAAGCATTTCTTGAAACAAGCCAAATTTTCGCTCTATACTATGATCAAGTTCTTTGAAAAATTCCTCATTACTGACTTGCTCAAAAATCACAGCAATTTTTTCAAAATGCTTTAAACCCTGAGTAAGATACCTTTGCTCAAGTTCTTCTTTGCTCCAAAAAAAGCCACTTGTAGAGCTTTTTTGTCTATCTAAAAGCTTTTGAATCTTACTTTGTCCAAATTTTTCAAAAAATACCCACCACAAAGCTAGAAAAATTCCATAAATGCTTACATAAAAAGCCGTAGATATACTACTTAAAAACTCAGAAAGTGCCAACTCAAAAGAACTTAAATCGCTACCCTTAAAACTTGGCATAGATAAAGCTATACTAATGAAAGTGCCTAAAATTCCCATCACAGCAAAGGAGCTTGGAGCTATGCTTGCAAAATTTTCATTACGATTAAAACGTATATAAGTATAAGCAAAGTCATCAAAACTCGCATTTGACTTTGTTTCTTTACCTATGCTGAGAAAATTTTTCATAATATAACGTTTTAAAGCTTGTTTAAACTCATCTTTTTGCTGCCAAAATATACAAGAAGCGTATTCTGCATTATGTCTTGCAAAAAACAAGGCGATAAACAAAATAACGCCCATTAAAATGAGATCACGAAGCTCTACCTTAAAATCAATATAGCTAAAATACCCAGCCACAAAAAAAAGATAGAGTAAAATAGGAAAGAAAACAATCTTTGAATATACTAAAAAATCTTTTCTCTCCTTGAGCTCTGGTAAAATAAGTTCTGAAATTTCTTGCTTATCTTTATCCATAAATGCTTAATTCCTTGCTATGCAGTTTAAGTCCTCAAAGGCTATCTCAAGACGTTTGATCATACTTTCTTCTCCTGCTCTTAGCCATACTCTAGGATCATAATACTTTTTATTTGGTTTATCATCACCTTCTGGATTGCCAATTTGAGCTTGTAAATACGCCTTGTTTTTTGCCTCATAACCACGCACGCCGTCCCAAAAAGCCCACTGCGTATCAGTGTCGATATTCATCTTAATCACACCATAACTCACCGCATCTTTAATATCTTTCAACTCGCTACCACTTCCACCATGAAAGACAAAATTTACAGGCTTGTTACTTGCAAGCTTAAACTTTTCTTTAACAAAAGCTTGTGAGTTTTTCAAAATTTCAGGTTGTAAGCTTACATTGCCCGGTTTATATACTCCATGCACATTACCAAAACTTGCGGCGATTGAGAAATTTGGGCTGATTTTTAAAAGTCTTTCATAGGCTAAAGCCACATCTTCAGGCTGAGTGTAAAGCTTAGCATTATCAATGCCAGTATTATCCACGCCATCTTCCTCGCCACCCGTGCAACCAAGTTCTATCTCTAAACTTATGCCAAGCGGAGCAAGTTTTTTAAGATAAGCTTCACAAGTGCTTAAGTTTTCTTCTAAACTTTCTTCACTTAAATCAAGCATATGAGAGCTAAAAAGGGCTTTTCCGTGCTGCTTTTTATGATCCTCGCTAGCTTTGATAAGCCCATCAATCCAAGGCAAAAGTTTGCGTGCTGCATGATCTGTGTGTAAGATCACAGGCACGCCATAATGCTTAGCAAGCAAATGTACATGCAAAGCACCGCTAATAGCTCCTAAAACATCGGCATTTTCGCAAGCTTTCCCAGCTACAAATTTAGCTCCACCATTACTAAACTGAATGATAACAGGAGAATTTACCTTTTTTGCGCTTTCTAAAACAGCATTGATTGAATTTGTGCCAACGACATTTACAGCTGGTATTGCAAAACCTTCGCTTTTGGCGTATTCATAGACTTTGTTAAGTTCATCGCCACTCACTACGCCAGCTTTTACAAATTCTAAAACGCCCATTATTTAATCTCAACTTTTGCTTTTGTGAATAGTTCTTGAGCCTTTTGCTGCAAGATTTTATTCACTTCTTCTTTTTTGAGTTCGTTTTCTATAACATCACGCACTTGTTTATCTTTTTCAGTGTATTGCTTTCTTGCTCTTGAATCTTCTTTAAGTATGATATGGTAGCCAAATTGTGTTTTTACCGGCGTTTTTGACATTTCGCCCTTCTTTAAAGAAAAAGCTGCATCAGCAAATGGTTTTACCATACTTTGAGCATCAAACCAACCAAGATCGCCTCCTCTTGCTGCTGAACCCGGATCTTTTGATCTTGTGCCAGCAAGTTCGGCAAATTTTTGAGTTAAAGCATCACCTTTGAGGTTTTTAAGCTCGTTAATGATATTTTTTGCTTCAGCTTCATTTTCTACTAAGATATGACGTGCTTTTGCAGCAGCTGGATCAACAAAAGCTTGTTTGTTTTTATCATAAAAAGCTTTGATTTGTGCGTCGCTTATTTTTACATTTTGGGCAAGTTTTTGTTGATATACAACCATAGAAATTTGGTTTTTAGCTCTTTCAAGTTCTTTTGCATACAAAGGATCTTTTTCAACATTGGCTTTTTTAGCTTCTTCAAGTATGAGTTGTTCGGCTATATACTGAGTAAGCACCATTTGTTTTTGCTGAGCTGGTAGGGTTGTAATGCTTTGTCCTCTTAAAAGTGGAGCTAAGTCTTCATTGACTTGAGTATCTGTGATATCTTTGCCATTAACGCTTGCGACTACAGCAGCATTTGCAAGTGTGCCAGCAACAAGCAAACTTGCTGTGATGAGTGAAAGTTTTTTCATTATTTTTCCTTTTAAAAATGAGATTTGTTTGAATTATAACGAAGTTTTGTTAAGGCTAATTAACTAAAATAAAAAAATGAAAAGAAACTTAGAAATCAAAAATTTATTTTTAACACATTTTGATAAGGCTAGAACAGAGCTTGTGTTTTCTAACCCTTATGAACTCATAGTTTGCGTTATGCTCTCAGCACAATGCACCGATAAAAGAGTAAATTTAATCACTCCAGCTTTATTTCAAGCTTATCCAGATGTAAAAAGCCTTGCAAAAGCGAATCTAGCAAGTGTAAAACATTTCATTCAAAGCTGTTCTTTTTTTAATAACAAGGCTGAAAATCTCATCAAAATGGCTAAGGCTGTATGTGAGAAATTTAAAGGCGAAATTCCACTTAATGAAGCGGATTTAAAGTCTTTAGCTGGTGTGGGACAAAAAACAGCTCATGTGGTGCTTATAGAATGGTGCGGGGCAAATTTTATGGCAGTTGATACGCATGTATTTCGCGTTTCTCACCGCTTAGGCTTAAGCAAGGCAAAAACGCCTGAAGCCACAGAAGAGGATTTGACGCGAATTTTTAAGGATAATCTCAACACCCTTCATCAAGCTATGGTGCTTTTTGGGCGATATACTTGCAAGGCTAAAAATCCACTTTGCAAAGAATGCTTTTTAGCTCATTTATGCAAAAGCAAAGATAAAACGCCAGCTTAAAAATACCTTTGTATTTAGGATAAAATCGAGTATATAAAAGAGGAAAACAATGAATAATATTCAAAAACAACTCCTTGAAAATAAGGAGTTTGAAGATATAAATGAGCTTGATCGTTTGCTTACGCCTGATTTTAAAGCAAATTTAAGTTTTAATGAGGCTGTGAATTTAAACTTTGATGAAACGCATTTAAAACACTTGAATTTGAGCTTAAAAGTTTTAAACGAAAGGATAAAAGAGCTTGCTTTAAGATTAAAACCTTGGCGAAAAGGTCCCTTTTGCATTAATGAGCTTTTCATCGATAGCGAGTGGCAAAGCTTTGTTAAATTTGATATTTTAAAGCCTTTTATGAATGAGCTTGAAGGCAAAATCGTTGCTGATGTGGGGTGCAATAATGGTTATTATATGTTTAAAATGCTTGAGTTTAAGCCTGCAAAAATCATAGGTTTTGATCCTTGTTTGCGTCCTTTTTTGCAATTTCATCTTTTAAACACACTTGCAAGAACTAATATCGCTTTTGAGCTTTTGGGTGTTGAGGATTTAAGTGCGTTTTGTATGCAAGCTAAGCTTAAATTTGACTTTATTTTTTGCCTTGGTGTTTTATACCATAGAAGCGATCCGCTTAAAACTTTAAAACAATTAAAAATGGCTTTAAATAAAGGTGGGGTTGTGTTTTTAGATACTATGTATATAGAAGATGAAAGAGAAATTGCTTTGATTCCTCGAAAAACTTACTCAAAAATTGCAAATATTTTTTTCATTCCGTCGATATTAGGCTTACGCAATTGGTGCGAAAAAGCTGGTTTTTCTCATTTTGAAGTATTGGCTACTAGGGATACGGACGAATTTGAACAAAGAACAACAGCTTGGAGTGAAGGATATTCGCTTAAGGATTTCTTAAGCGAAGGAGATAAGAAGAAGACTTTAGAAGGCTATGATGCACCTAAACGCGTATATGTTAAATTAAAGGTTTAAGATGATTAAACAAAATTCGAATTTTGATGATTTTACTCAGCTTGAGCAGTATGTAAGTCAAGAAGAGCTTGCCCATATCAAAACCGAGCTTATGACTTGCCCTGAGATAAACAATGCTTTGTGTGGCACGATATGTGAGCTTTCTAAAAATCATGCCAAGTCCATTTTTATCAGCTCTCCTGAAATGGCGATTGATGATCAAGGCTTGATCTTTGAAGGTTTTGTTTTTGCTGCTGCAAATTATGTCGCTCAAGCTGCTATAAATAAAGAATACTCCATCATTATATCAGCAAGATCTTCATTTTACGCCCCTTTAAAGCTAGGTGATGTGCTGATACTTGAAGCCCAAGCCTTGTTTGATGAAACTTCCAAAAAACGAGAAATACGAGTTATAGGGCATGTAAATGATATAAAAGTATATGAGGCAAGCATGCAAGCTGTGGTAACTGAACAGCATATATTCAAGCTCAA
This sequence comes from Campylobacter sp. MIT 12-5580, assembly GCF_005406235.1. NCBI lineage: Bacteria > Pseudomonadati > Campylobacterota > Epsilonproteobacteria > Campylobacterales > Campylobacteraceae > Campylobacter > Campylobacter sp. MIT 12-5580. Next base: position 223,734 of record NZ_NXLK01000003.1, on the reverse strand, counting down.
ACGCCCACCAAGCAATGTAACTCAAGCCCCAGCAGCCGAAGAAGAAAATCCAGCACCAGCAGTAAGCCCTGACGCAGCAGCTCTTGCTATGCTTAACTCAGCTAGCAAATGATTATCTTGGTGCAAGGGGCAAGTTGATCCAATTTTTGGGACATTCTTCATGATAAGTCCCGCTTGCATCATAATAAGGCTTACAATCATCATAAAAGCGATTTGATATGCCCCTTTCGCTGATATAGCAAGCATTCAATGCAAGCACACACAAACACAATGCCAACTTTTTCATTATTTTTCCTTGAAAGAATGAGTTTTTCGCCATTTATAAGGCTCTATAGGTTTTTTATCCGCCCAAAGCCCAAGTTTTTTGCTTTTGGCTAGGTTTTGTTCAGCAACATAAGCTTGCGTATAGTAACTATACGCCCACGCAAAGCCATTTTCTACCATTATTTTGTTGATATCTTTACCTTCAAGCTCAATCACGGCTAAGATTCTATCATATTTATCTGTGTCTTTTTTGATCACTTTTACTTCTTTGCCAGCGACAAGCGAGGCTAAAAATTCCTTTGATTTTTTGCCAAAGGCTTGATTTGACTCAGGCGCATCTATGCCAAAAAAACGCACTCTATAATTTTGCTTATTTTTATCTAAAACCTCGATAGTATCACCATCTATCACTCTTACAACTTGGGCTTTAAAGCTGGTATTATAACTCGCAAAAGAATTTAAAAGAAAAATCAAGCCAAAGGCTATAAGTAAGAGCATAAGACGTTTTGGATCGTTAATCGCCCTTCTTAAATTCAACGCATTTTTATAATTTATCTTCATTATAAGCCTTGTGTTTTTTTGTAATTATAGTAAATTTTTATGCAAATTATGGTAAATTCTATTTTTATTTAAGATAATATCTTGTGATATGCCTTTATTTTGAGTGTTTGAAGTATGTTTATGCGTTTTATTTATATCATTTTTTTTGTAGTTTTGAGCTTGTATTTTTTAACTCCGATTTTTTATAGCTCAAGTCAAAACTCAACTTCAAAAGAACAGAATCTAAGCACCATAAAACAAAGCTCAAGTTTTGTTTTAACTAAACCAAATAGCACCCAAACCCAGCCCCAAATTCAAGACAATAATACAAGTAAAATAATACAAGAAAAAAGTTTGCTTGAAATTTTTGCTTTTATACAAGATGATGAAAGTATTTATTTTTCATGTGAAAAAAAAGATGAAAATACAAGCTGTGATGAAGCTAGACTTGACTTTTTTATCAATGAAGCTCAAAGCCAAAGTTTAAGAAGCGTGCAAAAAAATGAGGATTCTTTTGTTTTTGAAAACTCCTTTTATCTTTATGAGTTTATACCTAAACACCACATTCTTAAAATCAAAAATAAAACAAATTTAGCTTTTTCTCAAGAGTTTGCTTTGCATAAAATGCCTTTTTTAAAAACAAGTTTAATGCAAAGTAAATTTAAGCCCGATGAGTTTGTATTTGAAAGCTCAAATTTAAATCTTGAAGAAAAACTTTTTGATGATAAAATGAAGCTTTTTAGCGATAAAAAGCATTGGCAATTATGGCGAGATAATAGCTTAAAAAGCTATTATCTACACACACTCATCAATTCGACTTGGTATCTTTATCAAAATGATTTTAACAAAGGCTTTTTAAGCGATGAATTAAGCATAACTTTACAAAAAAAGGATAAAGACTTTTTCATCGCTTTTGTTACGCCAAAGCATTATAAAAAAATGCGAATTTTAGATCTTAAACATACTGAGAATTTATATATTTTTAAGCTTGATGGGCTTGATTTTATGCTTGTGGCTGAGATGATAAATACTCATTTTGCACAATGGTGGAAAATAAAACTTGATGCTATGGGTGTAAGAGCAAAGATTTTTGGCACGCAAGATCCAAACACTCTTTTTAGTAATGATACGCAAGGCTTGGAGCTAAGGCTAAGTGATATGGGGTGTAAGGATTGTAATGAACTACAAGAGTGAAGAACAAATAAGACTGATGAAGCTCTCTACAATAGATCAAAATCACTAACATAAAATCAAAACGCAAGCTTTTATCATTCAATAATAAATAATTTTTACGCGTAAGATAAAATTAAAAAAAGTTTTTTTGTAAAGCTCTTTGAAATAAAAAAAGATAAAAATTAAAAAAAATATAAGCAAAAAAAGCCCTTACAAGGGCTTTTTTATAATCACAAACCCTCAAAAGGATTTGTAACTACATTTTTTCTATCAACGATATATGGGATCAATGCAACATGTCTGGCGCGTTTGATTGCTTTTTCTACCATTTCTTGGTATTTTTTGCTTGTACCTGTTAAACGACGTGGCATAATCTTAAATCTCTCAGATAAAGCATGCTTAAGCATCGCTGTATCTTTATAGTCGATAAATTCAACCTTTGCCTCAGTGTATTTGCAATACTTGCGTGAATATTTTCTCTTTTCAGCCATTGTTTTTCCTTTTTAAAATGGTAATTCGCTTTTATCATCGACATCATAATCATCAATGTCGATTTCTTTTAGCTTTTCTTCTTGATAATTTTGGTTTTGATTGGCTCGCTTATTAGCGTTAAAATTGCTATTTGAAGGGCTTTTATTCATATCGCTTGCGTATGGATCATAACTTTGCTGTGTTTTATTTGGTGCATAGTTTTGATTTGCATTGCCTGCAAAATTTCCTTGTGGGTTTGGACTTGAGCCTAACATTTCCATATTTTCTACATATATGCTGTGTTTTGAGCGATTTTGTCCGTTTTGATCGCTCCACTGCTCAAATCGAAGCCTTCCTTCAATAAGCACTTTACTTCCCTTTGAAAGATATTGATTGGCTACTTCTGCCGTGCGTCCAAAAAAACTTATATCGATGAAACAAGTTTCTTCTTTTTTTTCGCCATTTGCTCCATTATACCTTCTTGTTACAGCGATTGCTGAAGAGCCTATAGCACTGCCTGAGGGCATATAACGCATTTCTATATCTCTGGTTAAATTGCCTACCAAAACAACTTTATTAAACATTGAATTTCCTTAAACTTCTGGAGCGTCTAAAGGTTTAATTTCCTTTTTAGCTTGCTTGACACCATGACTAAGCTTTTCCCAAGCAGCGATTTCTTGCTTATTTTCATACTTAACAATTAAGAATCGTATCACTTCTTCAGTGATTTTAAGCACCCTTTCAAGCTCAGCAATAAAGCTTGGCTCGGCTTTAAAATAAATCACAAAATAAGTCCCTCTTTCGTATTTTTTAATCACATACGCAAGCTTTCGTGTTCCCATTGGGATAACAGACTCAATTTGTGCGTTATTTCTAGTGAGGAGTTCTTTAACGAATTCCAACTTTGCATTCACCTCTTCTTCGGTGAGCGTAGGTTTTAAGATAAATAAAACCTCATAATGTCTCATTTTTTCTCCTTATGGATAATATAGCCTATTTTCATAGGCAAGGATTTTGCTTTTTAGAGCAAGGCTTTATTATATTAAAATTTTACTTAAGTTTTAATGAAAGCAAAAAGCTTTAATTTTTAAAGATAAATTGCAGGTTTAAAATAAAAAGCTACAAAGCTTGACTTTTTATACAAAAAAGGCAAACTTTGCTAAAATCACGATAACAAAACCCAAACAAAAGACTATCTTATGCGTATAAGCTGCGAGTGGATTTACTCTTTTAAGCACAAGTTTAAAACACAAGGCATTAAGCACAAAACACACTATGACAAGGGCTAGAATGATTTTTATACTCAAAAGAGTTTGCAAAGGTGTATCAAAAAAACCTTTTGAAAAACCTATATATGAGCTCATCATTGCCCCACCACTTAAAACAAGCAAAAGCACACAAACAGGCATTATTTTCACGCCTACTTTCATAACAGGAGTTAAAATCTCACTTGTTTTTTGCTCGCCAAAAGCTTTTTTCAAGCGACTCAAAAGCACCACATCAGTAAAAATAAAACCCAAGAAAATAATCGCACAAAGCAAATGAAGGGTTAAAAAATACGGATATAAAATTTGCATAGAACATAACCTCTTAAAATAATTTTGATTTATTTTACATAAAAATTGTGTTTGTGTTTTTGATTTATGTTAAATTTTTTTAAAAAAATAAGTTTAAAAACAAATAAAGATTGTCAAGATTAGATAAGCTCAAGCCAAAAGGCTTGAGTATAGATTTTATGCACGACTTGTTGGTGTATCATGCACTATGCTTACCGCACCTTTTATATCACTAAGCACAGCACAAGCTGCTTCTGCACCGCTTCCCATCGCGCAAGTTACCATTGTTGTAACTCCAGAAGCTAAGCCACCTACATAAATGCCCGGTTTTACTTCTTGGCGTCCGCTATAAGCAAGGCGAATTTTGCCCGGTTTATTCATCAACTCATGAGGCTTAACTATATCGCCTAAGCCAGAAATTTCAAATTTTGAAGCACCTGTAGCAAGGATAATATACTCAGCTTTTATCTCCTCAGCAGCCCCCTTAAGGCTAAAATCCCCCTTAGAGCCACTAATTTCGCTAATCGTGCCACTTACATATTTCACTTTTAGCAAGTCATCAATTTGTTTTTTTGTGTGCTCAATAATCTCTTTACCTTGAATCCCTTTTGGAAACAAAGGCACATTATAAATCGCAACAGCCTTCAAATCCGCCTTGTCATCATCGATGATAGTGATATCAAAATCAAGTTCAGCATTTTTTGCTGAAGCTAAAACTAAAGCCGCGCTCAATCCTGCTATACTTCCACCAACTATGGCTACTGATTTTTTCATCTTTTCTCCTTTTATTTTAAATATGAAAAAATTGTAACAGCCAAACTTAAATAAATGATAAATAAAGCCTTATTTAAGCTCTTTTTTATTTTTAAGGATTTGACTAAGTTCAAGTAAGGTGGCAATAAGAAATTCTTTTTTGATGAGTTTTGAATTTGTTTTAAGTTCATATTCACTTTGCAAACATAAAAAAAAGATTTTTTGATACTGAGCTAGACTTAATGCAAAGGCTTGCATTTGAAGCTTGCTAGCTACATTTGGCGGTGGGGCATAACCTAAAAGCTCTTTTAAATCAACCTTGCCATAAATTTTAGCATACAAGTTAATCTTAAAAAGGCGGTAAAAATTGCTTGACAAAGAGTTAAGCAAGGCAATTTCGTTAAAATTTTCTAAGAATTTTTCAAGCTCAACTCTTAAATCTTTACCTTGCAAAAGCTGCTCAAAAAAACTTTCAAAACCAAGCACACTAAGACTAAAACAATACTTTTCAACCACATTTTCATCTATACTTAAGCCAGCGAATTTATTAAGCTCACTTGAAGCAAGATATAAGTTTTCATCAAAATTTTGATATAAAAAAAGCAAGGCATTATGCGTTGCGTTAATGCCAAGTTCTTTTGCTTTTAAACTTAAAAGCTCTATACCTTCTTTGGCTGAGCTTGGTTTAAAAAATCGTGCAAAATTATTCTCAAAGCTTTTTTCAAGCTCGTTTTGTCTGCTTGACTCATCATAGAGTTCAAGCAAAAAGAAGTTATCCTCGCTTTGTTTGCAAAGACTAATTAAAGCCTCAAGCTCTTTTTTGCTAGGCTTTTTAAAGCATTTTAATTCAAGCAGTTTTTTTTCGCTAAATAAAGAAGCACTCGCCAAATAATCACTCGCCCTTGCAAAATCATACTCCTCAAAATAAAGCTTTAAGCATTCATCAACACCAAATTTTTCTTTAATAAAGCTTGCAAAAAGCTCGGTTTGAAAATCATCTGCCCCATATAAAGCAAAAAAATGCGGAAAATAATTGCCTTTTAATAAATTCTGCAAATCCTTTCTATACATTTTTTCGCTCCAAGCTCTCTAAATTTTGTGTAATTTTAGCAAAAATTTTCGCCATTATAATATCAACATCACAAATTTCAAGCTCAACTTTTTGAAGTAAATTTGCACTTTCATCAAGCAAAATCAGTTCTGCGCCTTTAAGCTCATCATCAAGTTTGGCTATATTAATATTGATATTTTCACTTACAAAAGCTCTAAAACGCTCATGTAAATGCTTCTTTGCCCAGCGAGCAAATTTCCTATCCATAAAGTCAAACGCCACCTTATCAGCTTCTCGTTCAAGCACGCTTAAACTTTCACAAGTGCTATTTATGTTTAAAAGCAAATATTTAAAGGTTTTTTCATCTTTTCTTAATTTTGCTTTTAAAAGCCTATGTAAAATAAGATCAGAATACCTTCTAATAGGACTTGTAAAATGAGTATAGCGCTCAAAACCCAAGCCAAAATGTCCTAAATTTTCACTCGCGTATTCAGCTCTTTTTTGTGCTTTGATGATAAGCTTATCAACTTCTTCTCTAATGCCTAAATCCTGGGCTAAAGTTTGCACATCTTTGATAAATTCAAACAAATTTGCTTTTAATTTTGCGTCAATGCCAAGGCTAGCTAGCTCTGTGATAAGCTTAGTGATTTTTTTGCGATCAGCTGGAAGATGATTTCTAAAAACGCCCGTTTCTATGAGCTTTGCAGCTACTTTGTTTGCCAAAAGCATACAATCTTCGATCAAGGCATGTGAAGGCGTATCGCTCTCATAACGCGTGGCTACAAGCTCTTGCTTTTCATTTAAGATCATTTTAAGCTCTAAAGTATGAAACTCAAAGGCATTTTTAAGACGTCTTTTTCTAAGTATTTGTGTTAGCTTAAAAAGCGCATAAAGCCAGTTAAATGTACCTAAATTTGGCTTTTTTTCTAAAAATTCATCAACCTCATCATAATGAAATCTTGCTTTTGAATTAATAATCCCCTCAAAAAGCTCTTCTTTAAGCACTTCGCCAGTTTTATCAAAGCTAAATTTAAAACCAAAAACAAGACGATCTTCATTTGGCTTTAAAGAACAGATATTTTCACTTAATTTTCGAGGCAACATAGGAATGGCTTTGTGTGGAAAATAGATCGAAAAACCCCTTGCCCTTGCTTCTTTATCTAAGGCACTATAAGCAGCCACATACTCGCTCACATCAGCAATCGCTACAAAAAGTTCTCTTGCTTTTTCATCATAAAAGATCGCATCATCAAAGTCTTTTGCGTCGATTGGATCGATAGTACAAAAGTTTAAATGCCTCAAATCAAGCCTGTTTTCATACATACTTGCTTCAACAAAATCCCCATACGCCTCAGCTTCCTCAAGACAAGCTTGCGTAAAAGCCTCGTTTTTATTATATAAAGCAAGTGAAATTTTCTCATCAACACACTCATCATCGATATGCCCTAGAACCTCAACTATAGTGTTGTTTTCATTTTCTACCTTAAATATAGTGCCAAGTGGCAGGGCTTTAAGGCTTTTTTGACTTGCATTCAAACTTTGCATTAAGCCTGTTTTGATATTCATACCAAGTATAAGATTGCCTTGTTTTTTACTCACAAGCAAGGAGCTTTTATTTGCCCTTTTAAGCACCATTACAACTTTAGCTTTTGGACGTTTTTTACGCAAGGGCAAAAGCTTGCAAACGACTATATCTTGATAATTTGCTGTGTTTAAGTCTTTGTGCTCTATAAGCAAATCCCTTTCAAAGCCTTCATTAAAGACTTCTAAAAAGCCTGTTTGTTTGCTTGAGATGTCTATTTTTCCAAAAACAAAGCCGTTGTTAAGGTAAAATTTATGCTTGTATTCTTTGACTATGTCTTTTAAGACAAGCTCTCTTAAAATTTGCTTAAATTCATTGAGAAGCTGCTTTTCTTCAAGTCCAAAGCTGAGTGCTTTTAAAAATTCTTTCACTTTTCTATCTTTGTAAATATATATTTTTAAGTTTTAAACACAATTTTACACAAAAAATATTTAAAAAGAATGTTTATTTGTTATAATTTCCTAATTTTTTAAAAATAAAAGGCTGAAAATAATTCATTATGTTTAAAAATAAAACCCTTATTCTTTTTGTATTTATTGGCATTATCCTACTTTGCGGGCTATTTTTTGTTTTTATGGATTTTGATCCTAAAGAAGAACTTAAACTCGCACAAGAAAATACGCTTCATCAAATTCAAACACAAGAAGAAAATGAAAGCAAAAAGCTTATAAAAGGTTTATTTGCTGATTATATAGCTGATGATGAAAATAACACAAGCAAGGACACCCTCACTCTTTGGCAAAGTCAAGAAAAAAACACCACAGAAACAAATGCTACAAATGAATTTTTTGCAAATTTCAAACTCAGCCAAAATCAAATTTTACATAATCAAAAAGCATATTTTGACTTTTTTGCACTTCCTTTAGAACCCTTAAAAGAAGAAAATTTAAGCACCTTGTCAAACAAAAATGAAACAAATATCACACTTGAACTCAATACAAGTTTAAGCCAAAACGACACATCGCAACTGCCTCAAAAACCACAAAACATAAATTTCAAAAATAATACAAAAAAAGCTAAACTCGCCATCATTATCGATGATATAGCAAGTAAAGATCAAGTAAAAGCGCTTAAAAAAACAGGGCTTAAACTCATACCTTCTTTTTTTCCAAGCGATAAAAACCACCCTCGCACAAAGGAATTTGCAAGAGAATTTGACTTTTTTATGGTGCATTTGCCCTTAGCTGCTCTTCATTTTAAAGGAGAAGAAAGAAGAACTTTACAGCCAAATGATACTCAAGAACACATTGATGCAAGGATAGCTGAAATTGATAAAGATTTTGTTGGCTTAAAATTTATCAACAATCATACAGGAAGCTTATTTACCAGCGATGAAAAAGCTATGGAAAAATTGTTTAAAGCTTTTAAAAAATATAATTTTATCTTTGTGGATTCTGTAACTATAGGCTCGAGCAAGGCTGTGAAGCTTGCCCCTCAATTTCAAAAGTTATATATCAAAAGAGATATTTTTCTTGACAATGAAGATGATGTGAAAAAGATCAAAAAAGAGCTTGCAAAGGCTGTTGCTTTAGCTCACAAAAAGGGTTTTGCTATAGCTATAGCCCACCCACGCAAAAACACCTTTAAAGCTTTAGAACAAAGCAAAGATTTACTTCAAAGCGTTGATCTTGTGTATTTGAATGAAGTGTATGAGTATGATTAAAGCACTTGATGAACTGCCAAATGAACTTTTAAGCCTTAAAAATCCACCTTCAAAGCTGTATTATAGAGGAAATTTAGCCTTACTTAAAAAGCCAAAAGTTGCGATTATTGGCTCAAGAAAGATGAGTGTTTATACCAAAGAATGCGTTTTAGAGCTAGCTTCTTTGCTTTCAAAACTTGGTGTTTGTGTGGTAAGTGGTGGGGCAATTGGCGTTGATATTAATGCTCATTTAGGAGCTATGCCTTGCACTATAGGCGTTTTTGCTAATTCACTTGATCTGATTTATCCTCAAAGTAATGCTCCTATCATCAAACAAATTTATGAAAAAGGCTTAGCTCTAAGCGAAAAAGAAAAAAACTACAGCCCAAAACGTTACGACTTTTTACTAAGAAATCGCCTTATCATAGCGCTTTGCGAACATATTATCATCGCTGAAGCGGATTTGAAAAGTGGCTCTTTTGCGAGTGCAAATTTAGCTTTGGATTTAGGTAAAAAGCTTTTTGTGTTGCCTCAAAGAAAAGATGAAAGCAAGGGCACAAATTTTTTACTTGCCCAAAACAAAGCTCGTCTTATTTATGATTTTAATGACTACGCCTCGCACTTTGGCACACTCATACAAAAAGAACAAGATGATGCATTTTTAAGCTTTTGCAAGCAAGGTGTAAGCTTGGAAGAAGCTTTAGCTCGGTTTGGATCAAAAGTCTATGAATACGAGCTTGAAGGCAAGATAGATATACAAGGTGTATTTATAAAGGTGCTTGAATGAATACTTTAGTGCTTGATTGGGGTTTAAAACGCATGGGTGTTGCACTTTGTATAAATTCTCAAGTTGCTATCCCTCTTCAAGCTATATTAAGAAAAAATCGCAATCAAGCCGCAAATGAACTTAAAAAACTTTTAAAAGAGTATCAAATTTCACTTTTACTTGTTGGCAAAGGCTCAAATTCTGATGAAAGTATGCAAAAAAGGATAAGACATTTTATCTCTTTACTTGATTTTAAGGGTGAAGTTTGCTTTATAGATGAAAGTTTTACGAGCAAAGACGCTTTAAAACTTACCTCTTTAGGCACACAAAAAGATGGCAAGAGTGATTCTTTAGCGGCTTTGCTGATGGCAAAGGATTATTTTGGCTTACTTTGACTTAAAAGCCTATCTTATAGGACTTTACGGACAAGACTTAAGCCAAAAGATTTTGCACTCTTTTACACAAAATAAAGACATAGGCGTGTTTGTCAATAGTTTAAAATGCGATATTTTAAATTTTGAAAAAGAACTTACAAAAGCAAATATTGCTTTTAAACAAATCGATGAAAATTTTTATAAAATCGCCTTTTTAGATAAAAGCACGCTCACTCATCTTCAAATTTTCTCACAAGGCTTTTTTTATGTGCAAAATTACAGCTCATATTTGTGTGCGAAAAACCTTGATCCAAAAAGCGATCAAAACGTGCTTGATCTATGTGCAGCGCCGGGTGGAAAGAGTATAAATTTAGCCAATTTTATGCAAAATAAAGGCGAATTAGCCTGTGTTGAGGCAAGCAAAGAACGTTTTTTTACACTTAAAAACAACCTTGTGCGTTATGGGGTAAGGGCAAAAGCCTTTCATAAAGATGGTAAAATCATAGGGCGACTTTGTCCTTTGAAATTTGATAAAATCTTACTTGATGCCCCATGCTCAAGTTTTGCAAAATTTGGCCTCAACTTAGAAAAAAGTCCAAAAGAACTTAAAAACATAGCCTTGCTTCAAAAAAAGCTCTTACACTCTGCCTTAAAAGCTCTAAAAAGAGGTGGAGAATTAGTATATAGCACCTGCACCTTTTTAAAAGAAGAAAATGAAGAAGTGCTTGAAAATGCTTTAAATAGTGAGTTTGAATTTGAGTTTTTGCCTTTAAAGCTTGACAATATTACAAGCATTGAGGCTTTTTCAACACATAAAAAACTTACAAATAACGCAAGAAGAATCATCGCTGATGATTTTAATGATGGCTTTTTTATCGCTAAAATCAAAAAGTTGTGAAAGCTCTCACTTTGCAAGTAATGCATGTATATCTAAGCTTGAACCTTAAAAATAAGGCTCAAGAAAAAATCAAAACAAAGTCTTTTAAAATGATCAGTCAATTTTTTTAGGCTTTGCTTCTTTAGCGTATTTAAGTCCTAAATCATAAGCTTTTGCGTTTGCTTCTCTTGTTTTTGGTGGCACGCTTTCAAGCATGATTTCTTTTAAAAGTTCTAAGTCTATACACTTGCTCATAAAAGCTGCTATTGCTAATGCAACAACTGATTGAGTAGCCACATTGCCAGCTTCATCTTTAGCTATAGTGATGATAGGGATTTCAAATACCTGCCATTTTTTATAATCCTCGTCCTTTGCATGCACCAAATTTGGCTCGATAACGATGATACCTCCGGGTTTTACTCCATCTTTAAAGCCATGATAGCCCTTATCAGCAGTTGCGAGCATAAACTCGATCTCGCCTTCTGTTGCATAAGGAAAAAGTATATCCTTATCATCAATAACTATATCAACCTTTGTGGGACCGCCCCTTACTTGAGAAGTATAGGTTGAAATTTTAAAAGCAAAACGTCCGCTTTTAATCGCCGCGTCAGCTAAAATTTCACCAGCCGTGATTACGCCTTGTCCGCCTTCGCCTCCAAATCTAAGCTGATGTCTCATTTTAACGCTCCTAAATCAACCATTCTTTTTTCTTTCATCGCCCTACGCACTTCTTCATACGCATGACAATACTCTGCCCTACTTTCATCTTGATAAAGTATGCCTGTAGGGAATTTATCCACCCTTTGTTCATAATCCATCTTTTCAAATTTATCCTTATCCACAACCCTGCCCTTGATCCAATCAAGCATTTGCACAGCCTCACCCATCTTGTTTTTGCGCCCTAAGTTAATATGGCAGTTTGAAAAAACATCAACAAAGCTATAGCCATTATGAGCTAAGGCTTTATAGATAAGATTTTCAAGTTTAGCTGCTTCGATAACATTGCCCCTTGCAACAAAGCTTGCACCAGCTGCGATAGTCAGCTTACATGCGTCAAAATTTGGATCGATATTGCCCTTTTGAGCTGTAACAGTGTAAAAGCCAAGTGGAGTTGTAGGTGAGGTTTGCGAATTTGTAAGCCCATAAATGAAGTTATTAATCAAAATATGCGTTAAGTCTATATTACGTCTGCAACCATGTATGGTATGATTGCCGCCAATTGCCAAGGTATCGCCGTCCCCACTTACGACTATGACTTTTTTGTTTGGATTTGCTAGCTTTATACCTGTAGCATAAGCAATAGCCCTGCCATGCGTTGTATGAACGGTATTGCAATTCACATAAGAACTCATACGCCCCGAACAGCCAATGCCTGAAACAAGACATACATCATCCATCTTCCAGCCTATCTTTTGCACTGCTCTAATGATGCATTTTAAAACTACTCCATCTCCACAGCCCCAGCACCACTGCGTAGGCATTTTATCTACGCGTAAATATTCATCATAATCAAAAGCCATTTTATAAATTCTCCTTAATCTTTACCATAATCTCACTTGGTGTTAAAGGGCGTCCATTTGCTCTTAAACAAGGGATAAGATCATCTCTTTTGCTCGCTCTTTGCACTTCCTCAAGATACTGCCCCATATTGAGCTCGCATACCATTACCTTTTTGAATTTATTTACCACCTCAGCGATCTTTTTTTCATGCACTGGATAGAGTGTGATAGGACGAAAAAGCCCTACTTCTATACCTTGATCTTTAAGCCTTGCGATAGCTTCTTTGACCGATCTGCTTGTGCTTCCATAAGCAATGATTAAAAGCTCGGCTTTTTCTAGGTTGTATTCTTCAAATTTGCAAATTTCATCTTTGCGGCTATGAATTTTGCCAAATAAACGCTCGATATTGTATTTGACTATATCGCCATCTTCTGTTGGAAAGCCTATATCTCCGTGATGAAGCCCGGTAATGTGATAGCGGTAGCCCTCAAAGAAAGGATTAAGCGTAGCTGGCTCATTCATAGGTGCAGCATAAGGCTTATATTCTTTTTTATCGCCACTAAATTTAGCTCTATTAATGATCTCAAGTTCGTTTAATTCTGGTAATTTTGCCTTGCCATTCATATGTCCTACGGTTTCATCAAGAAGTAAAAATACCGGAGTCATAAGCTTTTCAGCTAAATTAAAAGCACGAATAGTTTCAGTGTAGGATTCTTCTAAGCTTGCTGGAGCTAAAGCAATGCTTGCAAAATCCCCATGCGTAGGAGCTTTTGCCTGCCAAAGATCGCCTTGTGCCACGCGCGTAGGAAGTCCAGTTGAAGGACCGCCTCGCATAACATTTGCGATAACCAAAGGAATTTCAGCGATAAAAGCATAACCGATTTGCTCGCTTTTAAGTGAAATCCCAGGACCGCTACTTGCTGTCATAGCCTTAGTTCCACTCATTGAAGCACCTATACTTACGCTAATGCCTGAAATTTCATCTTCCATTTGAATGAAAGTGCCATCATTTAAAGGTAAAAGCTTTGAAAGCTCGTGTGCGATTTCTGAACTTGGAGTGATGGGATAGCCTCCAAAAAACCTACAGCCGCATTCTATGGCTGCTTTTGCCACTAGGACATTGCCCGTTGATATTAATTCTCTCATTGTAATCAGCCTTGTAATTTTTTATATTTATTTTGCTTTACAGCTTCAGCTCTTTCTTTGGCTTCTGGGGTAAGTTTAGCAAATTTAAACTCATCTCTTTTTGCCACCATAATAGCAAAATCCGGACAATGCACCTCGCATTCCATACAACCTATACAGGATTGAGGATACACAACCTCGATCATCTGTCCTAGCACAGCATTAATATCATCACGCATAGCCAAAACACCAGCAGGGCAGTAGCTTACGCAGATATTACATGCTTTGCACCTTTGTTCATTCACCCAAACGGGCGTATCTTTAGGAGCAATAACACTCATTTTTTTTCCTTATCATTTTTTTTAAAACACAACTAAAAATTAATCTTTTATATAATTATACTTTTGAAGTGATTTTTTAAGCTTGTTTCTTTCTTCTTCATCAAGTTCAAGACTTAAAAGCTCGATCACTCCATTTAAATTTATCCTTGCTAAAACCCCAAAGGCTTTATTTTCTATACCAAATTCGCCGTGCAAAATCACGCTCATAGGCAAAAACTCGCCTGTTCGAATAGCTTCTACCATCCTTATGCAAGCTGCTGCTGGGGCAAGATAAGCTGAAGTTTTAAGATGTTTTATAACTTTTGCACCACCTGTTTTTACTTCATTTTCTATATCATCAAATTCTTCCTCATCTAAAAGCTCGCTGATCTTTTGTCCTTTATATAGCGAGTAGGATTTTAAAAGCACCATATCATCATTATGAAAACCTAAAAGTTTTGTATCTATGTCTTTAGTGTTACACTGAAATTTCTTGGCTAGCTCGTATTTAAAGCGCGCATTATCAAGTGTGCCTGCCATAGCAATGATCTTTTTAGAATCAAAAATATTATGCTCAAAAAGGGTATTAAGCAAAAAATCCACCGGATTAGTCAAGATAATAAAAAGTGGATCATTTACAAAGACTTTTACCTTTTTTGCACAATCAAGCATAATATCAGCATTGATTTGCAAAAGCTCATCTCTGCTTTGTCCGTCTTTTCGTGCAAGTCCAGCACAAAAAATAACTATATCACTTCCCACGCATTCATCATATTCGCTTGTGCAAGTAAGCTTGATATTTAAATTTAAAGCTGCTATGCTTTGTCCAAGTTCTAAATCCCTAGCAAGCAACAAGATTTCATCTCTATCAATCAAGATAAGTTCGCTTGCCACATTTCTTAATATCATCGCATAGGCAACGCTTGATCCAACATTGCCAGCTCCAATAATCGTTACTTTCATCTTGTGCCTATATTTTCTAAAATTTCATTAAAAGTTTTGCTTGCTCTCATCACAGCATTTGCTTTTGTGTCATCAAATTTATAATAGCCCCCAAGATCAACTTTATGTCCTTGAGCGTCGATAAATTCAGCTCTAATTTGCTCTTCGTTTGAACTTAGCGCTAAAGCCACTTCTTTGAAAGTATTTTGTATGCTTTTTTCATTGCCCTGTCTTGCTAGCTCGTTTGCCCAATACAAAGCCAAGTAAAAATGGCTCGTTCTATTGTCATCTTCTTTTACCTTTCTTGAAGGTGCTTTGTTGCTCTCAAGCCACAAACCTATAGCTTCATCAAGACATTGTGCAAAAACTTGAGCTTGATAATTTTGTCTTTTTTGAGCAAAAAACTCAAGCGCAGCTTGCAAGGCTAAAAACTCGCCCAAACTATCCCAACGCAAGTGATTTTCTTCTATAAGCTGTTCAACTTGTTTTGGAGCTGAGCCACCTGCTCCTGTTTCAAACATCGCTCCACCAGCAAGCATAGGCACAACTGAAAGCATTTTTGCACTCGTGCCAAGCTCAAGTATAGGAAAAAGATCGGTTAGATAATCCCTTAAAACATTGCCCGTAACACTGATGACATTTTTACCCTCACGGATAAGCTCTAAGCTTCTTAAACACGCTTGTTTTGGGCTTAGAATTTTTAAATTTGCGTTTTGTTCTTTAAGTCTAGCTTTAACAAGCTCTATCATGATCTTATCGCTTGCTCTGTTTTCATCAAGCCAAAAAATAGCTTCCTCGCCACTTAATTTTGCCCTTTCAATGCCTAAATCAATCCAATTCACAATAGCATCGTATTTAGCCTCGCAAGCTCTAAATATGTCACCTTTTTGCACTTTTTGCTCGATTAAAAGCTCATTATCCCCAGTAAGTATGCGAAAAACTCCATCTTCTTTAGCGATGAAAGTTTTATCGTGCGAGCCGTATTCTTGAGCTTTTTTTGCCATTAAGCCCACATTTGACACACTACCTAATTTACTTGGATCAAGCGTGCCATTTTTATGCAAGTCCTCAAGCACAGCTTCATACACTACAGCATAAGTTTTATCAGGGATCAAAGCATTTGTATCTTGCACCTGCCCTTTGGCATTATAAAGCTTTGCGCCATTTTTAATCATCGCTGGCATAGAAGCATCAACAATCACATCACTTGGAACATGTAAATTCGTAACACCTTTATCTGAATTTACCATAGATAAAGCCGCACTTTTGCTTAAAATTTCTTCATAAGCTTGTAAAATTTCAGCCTTTTTACTTGAGTTTTCAATCTTGCTTAAAAGCTCACTTATACCATTGTTTTCATTGATACTTAAAGTCTTAAATTCATCTTCAAAGCGAGCAAAAAGCTCCTTAAAATACACCCTCACACAATGTCCAAAAATCACCGGATCGCTTACTTTCATCATCGTTGCTTTAAGGTGTAAAGAAAGTAACAAATCTTCATCTTTGCTGAGCTTGATTTGCTCTTCATAAAAGCTATCAAGTGCTTTTGCACTCATAAAAGAAGCGTCTAAAATTTCATTTTCTTCAAGCTTTATCTCATCTTTTAAAATGATTTTTTCGCCTTTGTTGTTTGTAAATTCTATACGAGCTATACTTGGTTTTGTGATTAAAACTGCTTTTTCATTAGAGAAAAAATCGCCCTCTTTCATATAAGCCACTCTTGTTTTTGAGCTTTTTTCAAAAGGCACGACTTTATAGGGATTGCATTTGGCGTATTCTTTTACAGCCTTTGTTGAGCGGCGATCTGAATTGCCTTGTCTTAGCACAGGATTTACAGCTGAACCTAAAACTTTAGCATATCTTGCTTTAATCTCTTTTTCCTTTTCATCTTTTGGTTCATCAGGAAACTCTGGCAAAGCAAAGCCTTTTTCTTGAAGCTCTTTAATGGCAGCTTTAAGCTGAGGGATAGAAGCTGAGATATTTGGTGTTTTAATGATAATAGCTTGTGGGCTTTTTACAAGTTTAGAAAGCTTGTCAAGCGCGTCCTCACAGCGTTGTTCTTCTTTTAAATACTCAGGAAAACTTGCAAGTATGCGGGCAGCCAAAGAAATATCAGCTGTTTTTATAGTGATATTTGCCGAAGCTAAAAAGGCTTTGACAATCGGTAAAAAAGAGTAAGTCGCAAGGGCTGGGGATTCATCTGTGAGTGTGTAAGTCATCAGTATTCCTTTGTTTTTTCATTATTCAAGCTTAATTATACACAAAAAGCAAAATTTTTGAGTTCTTTTTCATAATAAGCTTTTTAAAAAGTGTATTTTAAGCATTTTATAAGCTTACTCAAACCAAGTTGATGGTATATCAATGATGTTTTTAAGTAAGTTAAAAGGAAGTTTTAAAGTCTCTTTGATGATTTGAGTTTTAAACTTTGGATTATCAAGATCGCCTTCAACTAAAATTTGTGTAGAAATGACACGATCTTTGCCAAGTATGATTTGATTGATGATAGGCACTTTTGAGATGATATCTGTGGCGGATTTTAGTGTTTGAAGCTCAAGTTCAAGATCAAGTTTTTTATCATCAAGGTTTATATCCCCAACACCTAAAATATCGACACTATCTCCATCAAGCGTGAGAGCTTGTATGGTGATTTTATTTTTTTGTTTTTCAAAAAGCACAGCACCTTTTTGTATGCTTAAGCCTTTTTCGTTAAAGGTTGGACTTTTAAAAAGCAATAAACTCGGTATAGTATCGATAAAACTAATGAGCTGATTATGAAATTTAAGCTCTTTGAAATAAGTATCATTCATAATAATCTCACCATTAAAACGCTCAAAACCACTTCCTTTGATATGAAGTTCAAAATTTCCTTTTTCAACTATGTTTGAGCCAAAAAATTCATTAAGCGTTTTGTCATTTACCTTACTGATCTTGCCAACAAGCTGTTTTTCATCTTTATTAAGCTCATATATAGCTTCATTTCTTTTGGCTTTTAAGCTCATTTTTTGCTTATCCATATCAAAATAAAGCTCATCAAAACTTAGTTTTTTACCAGAATTATTTGCACTTTGCAAAATAATGCCAGAATTTAAAGCCTCAAGCTCAAGTTTAGAGCTAAAATTAACATCGTTTATTTTTTGAGTATCTTTGAGAATATAGTGTAAATTTTTTATCTTCGCCTTTATCACATCTTCGTTCAAGCTAATATCCAAGTTCTCACTCGCACTTTTAATATGTGTGGTTTTAGCATCCTTGCTGATAAAAAAATCATCGTTTTCATAACTTAAACCATCGCTTTTTTGCAAATCATTTTTAAAATTTGTACCTTTGAGTTTGATTTGGAAATTAACAAAATCCGCAGTTTTTAAATCAAAATTCTTTACATTTTCTATGCCAAGTTTTTGCATTAGCGCTGAATTTTCTTTAAAGCGACTTAAGGTTGAAGCACTCAGTTCTAAACCTTGAGTGAGATTCATATCAACATTAAAATTTTGAGCTTTTAAAAGGATATCTTGTGAATAATCAAGCTCGAGATTTTCTTGTGCATTTTTAATATCAAGCAAGTCTTTAAAATAAAGCCTTGAAATTTCAGTGTTAAAGTGAGCTTTTTTGGCATCTAAATCAAAACTTGCATTCACATCAGCTTGCAAAAAGTCATTTTTCACCACAAATTCATTTAATTTTAAGATAGTGTTTTCAAGGCTGATATTGCCTTTTTGCACCAAAAAATTTGCCATATCAAGCTGAGTGTTTTCAAGATCAAAATTCGCTTTGAAGCTGATTTTTTCACTCTTTGCGAAAGGAATATTGATAATAAAGTCTGTATTAAGCTTACCTGAAAGCTGTTTGAGTGGGAGTTTGATACTATAAAGATTGAGTATGTTTAAAAGCTTTTGATCAAGCATAAGTTCATTTGACTTAATTTGTATATAAATACCTGATTTTGTGGCACTTGCAGGCTCATATACATAAATTTTGCTTTGACTTAAATCCTGCTTTGCAAAGCTTGCTTGATCGAAGTTTAAATCAAGTCTTTTTTTATTTAAATTTAACTTCAGTTTTGGTATCAGTATGCTTTCAACATTTTTGCCAAGCTTGACTTTTAAATTTTTTACCTCACCCGCACCCTCAAGCTCTTTAATGCTAAATTTTTTACCCAAATCCATAGAAGCTTTAAGATAGCTAATAGAATATAAATCAGCAATGAGTTTTTGAGAAAACCACTCATTTAGTTCTTTATTTAAGCTTAAATGCTTGCCTGCTGTGCGAAACAAAAAAGCCATATTGCTTGCGTTGATATCCTTAAGATCAAGATTTAATTTATCTTTAGCATAAGTAACATTAAAATCAAAATTTAAATTTTGCGATCTTAAAACTCCTATAAAATCATAACTATCTTGAGCTGCGTTGATTAAAATCTGTCCGTCCGCACTGGCATTATAATCCTTAAAAAATAGCTCTTTAATATCAGCCTTAATCTCTTTTCCTGTCCTATTTAATGCCAAATTTAAAGAAAATTCATCATTGTTTAAAAAAAACTCATCGCCTTTAAATAAAAAACGAGCATTTTGCCCGCCAAAACTTAAATTTTGTATATCAAGTTCTTGAAAAAATATATAAAGGTATTCAATTTTTTGCACCACATCAACAATTTGCGTTGAAACAGCTAGGCTTGAATTTGAATCCTCTAAATCAAAAATGCTTAAATTTTTTGCTTTTATGATGAGTTTTTTATCTAATTTTATATATAATTCGTTTGCACTAAAAACATGTGTTTGAAGTGTAGATATGCTAAAACCTATCTTAAGGATAACAAAAAGGATTGCAAAAATGATTAAAACTACTGCTAAATACCACCAAATTTTTTTTATCTTCATTCAACTCTTTCTCATTTTGCTTATCGCCTTGTTTTATTATATGATTCTACCTTTTAAAAGTGAATCTGTAGTTTATATCCCTCAAGGTTCTGTGAGTAAAATTATAGCTGATTTAAATAAAAATAATTATAAAATGAGTAGGATTGATAATTTTATTTTACGATTTTTAGGACACCCTCAAGCAGGCTGGATTAATATCGGCACCAAGCCCCTAAATAGAGCTGAGTTTTTATACAAGCTCACCGTAGCCAAAGCTGCACTTGAAAGCATTACTTTAATACCGGGTGAAACAACTTATATCTTTTTAACTCAGCTTGCCAAACAGCTTAATCTTGATCAAGAAAAACTTTTTGCAAGCTATGCAACAAAGGCAGTATATAAAGAAGGTTTGTTTTATCCAGAAACTTATAAAATTCCAAAAGGCATTAGCGAGGATTTGCTTATCGATTTGCTTTTAAAACATTCACAAAATGCTTTTAGACAAGCTTCGATGAAAATTTTTGGTGATTATAATGAAAAAAAATGGCATAATTATGTCATCATCGCCTCAGTTATACAAAAAGAAGCTGCTTCAAATGAAGAAATGCCTATCGTTGCTTCAGTTATCTACAACCGCCTTAAAATCGGCATGAAGCTTCAAATGGACGGCACGTTAAATTATGGAGCATATTCGCATGTTAAAATCACACCTGAGCGTATAAGAAGCGATCAAAGCTCTTACAACACCTATAAATTTGAAGGCTTACCAGAAGATGCGGTGTGTAATGTATCGTTGCAAGCCATTAGAGCAGCGATTTTTCCAGCAAAAAGCGAGTATTTGTATTTTATGCGAGATAAAAGCACTGGAAAGCATATATTTACCACTAATGCAAGCGATCATAATAAAGTCGTAGCAGCTCAAAGAGGAAAATAATACACACAAAAGGCGAATTCGTGCTTGTTTTATTTACTTCTTAGCTGTAAAATATAAAGATATATTTTATAAAAATTTATAGTCTTTTAAAAAAGCTAAAAGCAAAAACTTGGAACACTTTTTGCTTCATTTAGGACATAAATTAAAAATCGAGGATAAAAAGATGATTACTCCATTTAAATCAAAAGAACTTGTTAGCAGTGCTTTAGCGGGTAGAAATCTTAGAAATCAAATGATTAATTCAAATTTAGCCAATGTTGATACACCTTTTTACAAGTCAAGAGATATAGAATTTGAAACAGCTCTTGTTAATAGAGCTAAAGAACTTTTCAAAACAGACGATAGTAAAGAACTCAAGCTTGCTCAAACAAGTAGCGGACATCAAGAGCCTTGGAAATTTCCTGATCCAAATAAATCAACGATTTATCTAAGAGATGGACATTTAGCAAGAAATGACGCAAACACTGTTGATCTTGATGTGGAAACTACTGAGATGAGTAAAAACACAGCGATGATTACTGCGCTTGATGGAGTATTAAGGAGACAAAGCAATATCTTTGGCTCTATCATCGATGCAAGCTCAAAGCTTAGTTAAGGAGGGGTAAGATGGCATATTTAAGTGATTTTGATATAAGCGGTTATGGACTAAGCGCTCAACGTTTTCGTTTAAATGTTATCAGCTCAAACATAGCTAATGCAAATACCACCAGAACAGCTGAAGGCGGACCTTATAGAAGAAGAGAAGTGATCTTTAAAGCTACTGATTTTAGCGAGCTTTTAAACAAACAAATCAAAGAAGATAACAATCTTTTAGAGTATGAAAACCCACTTAAAGATCCAAGTTCTCAAAAAGACGCACATCCAGCGGTAATGAGCGTGGTTGTGGATAAAGTCGTTCGCGATGATAAAGAATTTCGTCTTAAATATGAACCCGGACACCCAGATGCAAACGCTGAGGGCTATGTAGCTTACCCTAACATCAACCCAGTGGTTGAAATGGCGGATTTAATCGAAGCAACAAGAGCTTATCAAGCCAATGTTGCAGCATTTAACAGCACAAAAGCTATCGCTCAAAGTGCTATAGATTTATTAAAAGGTTAAAAAAGGATAAAAGATGAACGAGATAAATAAACTTAATTCTTTAAATAGTATTTCAAATACCCAAAATTCAAACAAAGCAAATGAAGCTGGTATAGGCGATGAATTCGCCAAGCTTTTAAAAAGCTCGATCAGCGATCTTGATACAGCGCAAAAAGAAGGCGAAGCAGCGATGACTGATATAGCCACAGGCGAGGTTAAAGACTTGCATCAAGCTGCTATTGCCATTGGTAAGGCTGAAACAAGTATGAAATTTATGCTTGAAGTAAGAAATAAGGCGATTAATGCCTATAAAGAAATCACGAGAATTCAAATTTAATTAATGCAAGAAGCAAATAAAACAAGAGTTTCTAAGGTTGCTTTTGCCTTTATTATGGCTTCTTTTTTTATGCTTTTATTTTTAAGCTCAACCTTTTTTCTCACTTCTAAACGCAATATCCCAAACACTGAAAAAGATCAATACGACACAGCCCTCAGGGGCAATATCATTACAAGTGATCATTTTATCATCGCTTCTTCAAAGCAAATTTATCGAGCTGAAGTTGATTTGAGGAGTTTAGATAAAGGCAAGTTGGAGCTTTTTTTAAAACTTTTTGAAATTTATAGTGGCTCAAGTAAAGCACAAATGCAAGATATCAAAAAACGTCTCGAGCTTGCTTTTAAAAAAAACGCTTACAATTTCATACTTTCTCAAAATTTAGACTCAAAGCACGCAAGCTATCTTAAAGAACTCTCTAAAAAACTCTATGTGCAAGGCTTTTTCAAAGCTTTTGCAAACAACAATAATAAAGTCGAAACAAGAGGCTTAAGCATAAGTTTGCATAAAGAAGATAGAAATTATATGTCAAAAGATACCTTAACACCGGTTATTGGCTATACCAGAGCTTTTTTTGATGAAGAAAGCAAAATGCTTAAAAATATCGGCGTAAAAGGGCTTGAAAAATACTATGATGAATGTTTGCTTCCTTTTCAAAATGAAAAAGTGCAAGGACTTAAAGATATAGGTGGAAATATCATCTTAGATTTGAATTCCGTACAAAAACGCAAAATTAATGGCTGTGATTTATATACTAATCTTCACCTTAAACTTCAAAAAACTATAGAAAAAGCCATCGATCAAAGAAATGCTGATCTTAATGCAAGCGAAATTATCGTCGGTGTTATGCAAAGCAATACCGGTAAAATTCTAGCCCTAGCAAGCTCAAGAAGATATGATCCAAGCAACCGGGGCAAAGATTTAAGCGTGCTTAACGCAAGTGCTGTAGAATATGCCTATGAAACAGGCTCTGTAATCAAGCCTTTTATATTTACAACAGCTCTAAGGCTAAACAAACTTCAACTTAACGAGCAAATCAACACACATAATGGTTATTACAAGCTTGGACGCTTTACTATACAAGATGATCACAAGGCAAAAAGTATGAGTGCTGAAGAAGTTTTAGTGTATTCTTCAAATATAGGCATGATACAAATCGCTAAAAGACTTAGCAATTTTGAGATCGTCTCAGGTCTTAAAATTTTTCGTTTTGGTGAAAAAAGCGGCATTGATCTGCCTTACGAACAAAAAGGAGAGCTGCCAAATCCTAGTCGCCTAAGAGATATAGAAAAATCCGTTTTAAGTTATGGATATGGGCTAAAAACAACCTTTATGCAACTTCTAGCAGCCTACAATGTCTTTAACAATGATGGCGTTTATATCACGCCAAGCCTTGCAAACGCCTTTTATCAAAATGGCAAAAAAGTGGATTTAAGTGCTGAATTTGGCAAAGAAAAAATACTCTCAAGCACAGCCGCAAAACAAATTCAAAATATCCTCATCGCTACAACAGAAAAAGGCACAGGGCGAAAGGCTTTAACTGAAGGCATTATCATAGGCGGAAAAACAGGCACAGCAAGGATAGCTCAAAAAGGTGGCTACTCCACTACTCGCTATAATGCAAGCTTTTTTGGCTTTGCAAATGACGCAAAAAACGCTTACACCATAGGCGTTTTAGTAAGAACACCTACAAAGCCTTATTCTTACTATGCTGCACAAAGTGCATTGCCTATGTTTAAAGATGTAGTTGATATACTCATACAAGAGGATTTTTTAGAACCTATAAAACCTTAAATTCTTCTTAATCCGTGCAAGTATCCACAAGATAAATGATATGCTGCCACGCAAAATGACTTTTAGTGCTTAAGCCTATCTCACAAGTGCTTGAGCTACTAAAACCTTTTGTAATACCCTTAAAAGCATTATTTCCTTCACCATCTTTACCAAAATTCCTTAAAGCACTTTGATTAAGCTCTGGGGTTAAAAAGCCTTTATTACCGGCAAAACCACAGCATTTTACATTTTTATCCTCATAAATTTCAGCCCCACAAAGTCTTGCAAGCTCAAAAATAGCACTTTCCCAAGCTAAATTTTGTTTTTTGACAAGTAAATTTCGAGTCGAGCAAGGTGCATAAAGAGCTATTTTTTCCTCGCTTTGACTAGAAAAGCTTAAATTTGAACTTAAATACTCTAAAACAAAGGCTGGCATATCAATGATATTGAGTTTAACTCTTGCCTCATTTCCATACTCTTTTGCGTATTTTAAAAGCTCTAAAGAACACGCACTATGATCGCACACTATAGGCAATTTGCCATTTAAACTTGCTTCACACAAAGTTTTAAAAGTCTTAAAAGCCAAGTCTTTGGCTTCTTTTTCGTGATTTTTAAAGGCTTTTGAACAACAAAGATTGCTTAAATTTGAAGGATATATCACGCTAAAATCAGCCTTTTTACACAAGCTTTCAAAAACTTGAGCTATATTTCTTTTATCACTTGCCTTTTTACTTGGACTAAACATTCTGTTTAAACACGAACTAAAATACACCACTTGCTTTTCATCTGTTTGTGTAAGCTTAGAATGAAGTTTATAAGTATTTTTGCTTGGAAAAAACTCGCTCACTAAAGGCGTATGACAAAGTCGGTTTAGTTTTTCACTCATACCTTGCACAAACTCAGCACCAAACACACTTTGAGCTAAATTTGCCCCACTTACGCCAAAACCAGCAAGCTTAGTTGTAAAAGCCATATTTTGAGCTAAATTTGAAGCGATTTTTGAGCTTAAAAAACCCTTAGCTTGACTGGCTTTTGAAGCAATTTTTGCCGTGTCTATTTCAAGCGGACAAAGCGTAGCACACATAGAACATGTCGCGCAAGTTTTTACCACAAGGTATTCAAAGCCTTTTTCAAGCTCGTTAAGCTCTTTTTGTTCGCTTGAGGTGCGGATTTTACTTTTTAAACGAGCGATTTCTCTATACACAGCTATGCGTTGGCGCGGAGTAAGACTTAAGTCTTTGCTTGGACAAATTTTTTCACAAAAACCACACTCCATACAAGCATCTAAGTAATCCTCTATCAAATTTGCACTTGCTGGTTTGAGATTTTTAAGATGGATATTTTGATCTTCAGTGATGATAACATCAGGATTTATAAGCCTTTTAGGATCAAAAATTTCTTTGATCGCTTGGTTAAATTTATACGCTTTTTCGCCCCATTCTTGTTTCACAAAAGGAGCCATCATGCGTCCTGTGCCATGCTCTGCTTTAATGCTTCCATTATAACTTACCACAAGATCAACCAAATCTTGCATAAAATTACCAAAACGCTCACTTTCTTCTTTTATACCAAGTAAAGGCGTGATGATAAAATGCACATTGCCACTTAAGGCATGCCCAAAGATAATGCCCTTAAATTTATGCTTTTCAAACAAGGCTTCAATGCCCTCAATCCCAGCTGCAAAATGCTCTATCTCAAAGCAAATATCCTCAGTGATAACCGTGCTTGCACTCGCCCTTGTAGCCGCTGTTAAAGGAAGTAAGCCCTTACGCACCTTCCACCAAGACTCTTGCTCTTTTGCATCAAAACTAAACCGCACCCCAAAAAGGCTTTGAATGCTTGCCAAACTCTGACTTATAAAGGCTATATTTTGTTTAAGTTTTTCTTTATCATCTTCTTCAAGCTGGATCAAAATAGCACAATTTTTTGGCTTTATTTGTTTAATCTCAGCAGGCAAACCCTCTAAATTCTGCACACTTAATAAAGAAGCATAATCCATAATCTCAGCAGCACTAACCAAATCATCATTTTGAGCCAAAATTTTTATAGCCTTAGCCGCACTTAAAATATCCTCATAAAAGATCAAAGCACAGGCTTTGTGTTTAAAATCCTTCACACACTCAAGCTCCACCCTTGAAATAAAGGCTAGTGTGCCCTCAGCACCGATAAAGATATGATTGAGTATATCTTTAAGTTTGTCAAAATCAAGCAAGGCATTTAAGCTATAACCGGTGGTATTTTTTATCTTAAATTTATGTCTGATAAAACTTGAAAGCTCGCTATCAGCCAAAAGTTCAGCCCTTAATGCTAAAAGCCTTTCAGCCATATCCGGATAAGTTTTCATAAACTCAAGCACACTTTGATCTTGTGAAGTATCAAGCACAAAGCCATTTTGCAAGATAACACGCACTGATTTGATGGTTTGATAAGTGTTTTGCTTTACCCCACAGCACATACCGCTTGAATTGTTTGAAAAAATTCCACCAATAAGAGCATTATTTATAGTAGCTGGATCAGGACCTATCTTTTTTGCATAAGGCTTTAAAGCTTCATTTGCACTTGCTCCTATCACACCACAATCACACCAAATCGAGCTTGGCTGTTGAGCCTCATCAAAAACAAGCTGAATCTTTTTCCAGTAAGTATTACATAACACCAAAATACTCTCGCAACAGGCTTGTCCGCTTAAAGATGTCCCAGCTGCCCTAAAACTTACGGCTAAATTTAATTCATTGCTAAGTTTTAAAATTTGCACGATTTCATCTTCATTGCTTGCGACAATAACTATCTTTGGGATATAACGATAACAAGAAGCATCTATGCCATAAGCAAAGCAACGCAAATAATCCTTAAAAATTCTATCCCCTAAAAAAAGCTTTGCTTTCTCATAAAAAAGTTCATAAGGGGGTATCTTAAAAACAAGTTCTGCCTTACTCATACTTATCCTTTAAAAATAATCTTTTTCATTGTAGCTTAAAACAAAATGTATGTATTAAGGTATGAAAAATGAAATTTAAAAATTGATACTTTTTGAAACATTTCATCTTTTTGTATATAAATTTAGAGTGTTTTTAAAAGATTTGACAATGCTTGCTTTTTAGATTTTTTTAAAATAAGCACAAAAGAAAGTTTAAAAATACTGCTTGATAAATTCAACAAACTCAACACTATCATTTGGACAAGCAACGACTTTATAGTCTTTTGAGGCGATTTTTCTATACTCTATCTCAAGCTCAAAAACCGTCTCAGAACAATCTATACAAAAAGCTAGCGGATAAATCAAAGCTTCATTATCTAAATTAGCGATAATATCACTTGTATTTGGCTCGAGCCATTTTACAGGACCAAGTTTGGATTGATAGCCTAGCTCTATTTTATCAAAATACGGCTCAAGCTCTTTTTTGAGTGCATTAAAATGCTCATTAATGTGCTTTTCATACACATCGCCTTTTTTGATGATAGATACAGGCAAAGAATGAGCTGAAAAAATCAAATGCTTTTTATGCCCTTTTTTAAAATCCTCATTTGCCTTTAAGATATGTTTTTTAATCAGCTCATTATAGCTTTTATCTTCATAAAAAACATCAATTTCGCTGACTTTGCTTTGAATTTTTAGCTCGCTTATAGCTTTTTTAAGCACTTCTAAAGATGAAGTAACCGTGGTTTGAGAATGATGTGGATAAAGAGGAAAAAGCACGAGCTCATCATCTTTACTAAGCTTATATTTGCTTAAAACTTCTTTTGCAAAAGGAGGCACATATAAATTTGCAAAATCAAAGCAAACTTCTCCTTTAAATTCTTTATTGAGCTTATCGCAAAGACTTTGAGTGAGCTCATTTAGGGGAGATTTTCCACCTAAGTGCTTATAATTTTTTTGCATAGCCTTAACTCTTGCTTTTGTGATGCAAAAAGCTACAAAAGCCCTTAAAAACTTGTTTTTAATAGTTAAAATATAAGGATCGTTAAACATATTTTTTAAAAAAAGCTCACAATCTTTTAAATTCTCAGCCCCACCCATATTTAAAAATAAAACAAGTTTCATCACTCAAGCCATTTCTGCACTGCTAAGGCATCTTGTATGCTTGCTAAGGTATTTACGCACCCTTGCTGTGCTAGCTCAAAAAGAGCTTCATGTTCTGCTGATAAAGGGCTTTTTTCTTTTATACTTACAGCCTTGCCATTTTTAAGTAAAATAAAATCATTTAAATTTGCCTCAAAAAAAGCATTTTCAGTGATAACACTAATCCTTCTTAGTTTTTGCTCACAATTCCAGCTTTGATGTGCATAAGCTAAAAAGCCTTCGCACTCACAAAGTTGTGTAGCCTCATCTTCTCTTTGACTATCTTTTTTATACAGCTTTTTAAGTGTGCAATTTTTAATGCCTTGTCCTGATAAAAAGCCTATAAGATCAAGATCATGCACAGCTAAATCCTGCAAAACGCCCACATCGCTAATCCTTTGTGGATAAGGTGAAAAACGTTGTATATCCACGCTGATGATTTTTTCATTATGCAAAAGCTCTTTTAAAGCTACTATGCAAGGATTAAACCTCTCGCTAAAGCCTACAGCTACACGCACGCTATATTCTTTAGCTAAATTTTGAATTTCTTGCATTTGAGCTAAATTTAAAGCCAAAGGCTTTTCAATCAAAACACATTTTACACTCTTAAACACTTCTTTTGCTAAGTCTAAATGCGTCTTTGTAGGACTTGAGATGATGACAATATCTAAGTTTTGAGCTAAAAACTTAGCTAAATCATTAAAAAAAGGCTCCTTAAAACCTTGCTTTAACTCAGTATCATATAAGGCACAAAGTTGCAATTTTTCATTTTTTTGCAGTTCTTTTAAATGGTTTTGCCCCATTTTACCAAGTCCGGCTATGCCTATTTTCACTTAATTTTCCTCATTAAAGGCAGCTATAACCTGCTCTTGATCGCTTTGCTTTAAAAAAGCACTCATAGGCAAGGATAAAATTTCTTCACTAACAAGCTCGGTATTTGCCAAATCGCCCTTTTTATAGCCTAAATCCTTAAAAGCCTCTTGTAAATGAAGTCCTAAAGGATAATGAATAGCACTTGGAATGCCTGCTTTTTCAAGTTTAGCAATGACTTTATTTCTATCTTTTACTCGCACGCTAAATTGCGCCCAAACACTCTTAAAGCCTTCTTTTACGCTTGGCAAAATGCAGTTTTGTAAATTTTCAAGATATACCCTAGCCTTTTGTTCTCTTAAAACAAGCTCTTCGTCTAAATGCTTTAATTTTACATTTAAAATCGCTGCTTGAAGAGTATCAAGTCTGCCGTTAAAGCCTATGTATTCGTGCATATAACGTTTGACTTGTCCGTGATTAAGAAAAATTCTAATTTTTCTTGCAAGCTCATCATCATCTGTAAAAACAGCCCCAGCGTCCCCATACGCTCCTAAAGGCTTAGAAGGAAAAAAGCTTGTGCAAGATATATGAGCTAAAGAGCAGGATTTATACTCGTTTTGCTTTGCACCAAAGCTTTGAGCCCCATCTTCAATCAAAGCGATATTTTTACTCTTGCAAAATTCTTTTAAAGCAAGTATATCAGGCATTTGTCCAAACATACTTACAGCGATTATGGCTTTAGTTTTTTCACTCACTAAATTTTCTAAAGTATTTATGTTAAGATTATAATCTTGTAAATTTATATCAGCAAAAACAGGCTTTGCACCGATGAAGCTTACCATTTCAGCTGTAGCGATAAAGGTAAAACTAGGCACGATAACTTCATCTCCTGCCTTGATATTTGAGGCTAAAAGTGCTAAAAGTAAGGCTGAAGTACCACTAGAACAACCTATGGCGTGCTTTGTGCCTACATACTTAGCTAAATTCGCCTCAAATTCCTCAAGCTTAGCCCCACCTATAAAAGAAGTGCTGCGTAAAACTTCATTAATCGCTGTTTGAATTTCATCTTGATAGCTTAAATATTGTGCTTTTAAATCGATAAATGGGATATTCATCTTTTGCCTTTACTGCTTTTAAAAACGAAATTATACCTAATTTTAAAGTATTTTTGGTATCATAACGCAAAAAATTAAGGAAAAAATGATGAATGTCAGGGCTGAGTATTTAAAATTTTTTGAATCAAAAGGGCATAAAATAGTGCCTTCAGCACCCTTAGTGCCAGATGATGCAAGCTTGCTTTTTACTAATGCTGGCATGGTGCCTTTTAAGAGCATTTTTACAGGCGAAGTGCCTCGCCCTACCCCACCAAGAAATACAAGTTGTCAAACCTGCATAAGAGCTGGAGGCAAGCACAATGACTTAGACAATGTCGGCTACACAGCGCGTCATCATACTTTTTTTGAAATGCTTGGGAATTTTAGCTTTGGGGATTATTTTAAAAAAGAAGCCATTGCTTATGCTTGGGAATTTGTAACTGAGGTGTTAAAACTTCCTAAAGATAGGCTTTATGTAACCGTGCATGAAAGCGATGATGAAGCCTATGAGCTTTGGCAAGAACATATTCAAAAAGAGCGAATTTATAAATTTGGCGATAAGGATAATTTCTGGCAAATGGGCGATACTGGACCTTGCGGACCTTGCTCTGAAATCTTTTATGATCAAGGGCAGGAGCATTTTAACTCAAGTGAAGATTATATGGGAGGTGATGGGGATCGCTTCCTTGAAATTTGGAATTTAGTTTTTATGCAGTATGAAAGAAGCAAGGACGGCAAGCTTAGTCCTTTACCAAAGCCTAGTATTGATACAGGCATGGGACTTGAAAGAGTTACGGCTATCAAAGAAGGTAAATTTAGCAATTTTGATAGCTCCTTGTTTATGCCTATCATAGAAGAAATCGCTAAACTTTGCGGAAAAGCTTATGTCTATGAAAGCGGGGCTAGCTATAGAGTTATAGCTGATCATATACGCTCAAGTGTGTTTTTACTTGCTCAAGGCACAAGCTTTGATAAAGAAGGCAGGGGTTATGTTTTAAGAAGGATAATGAGAAGGGCTTTAAGACATGGATATTTGCTTGGGCTTAAAGAACCTTTTATGCATAAACTTGTTGATGTGGTTGTAAAACTCATGGGGGATCATTATACTTATCTTCAAGAAAAACAAGAGCTTGTTAAAGAACAAATCAAGCTTGAAGAAGAGCGTTTTTTAAGCACCATAGAAAATGGTATAGAAATGTTTAATGAAGAGCTTGCAAAAACTCAAGAAATCTTTAGCGGAGAAGTTGCCTTTAAGCTTTATGATACCTATGGTTTTCCACTTGATCTAACTGCTGATATGCTAAGAGAAAAAAATCTCAAGCTTGATGAGGCTGAGTTTGAAAGACTCATGAATGAGCAAAAGCAAAGAGCAAAGGCAAGCTGGAAAGGAAGCGGGGATAAGGCTGTAAATGGGGATTTCAAAGAGCTTTTAGAAAAATTCAAAGAAAATGAATTTATAGGCTATACTGAAAGTGAGAGCAAGAGTAAGGTTTTAGCCTTGCTTGATGAGGATTTTAAACAAATTTCAGGGCTTAAAACAGGTATGGCTGGCTGGGTTATGCTTGATCGCACTCCATTTTATGCCACAAGTGGGGGGCAGGTTGGAGATAGTGGCTTTTTAGGGGCTAGTAAGGTGCTTGATACTCAAAAATTCTTTGGCTTAAATTTAAGTAAAATTGAGGCTAAAGAAGAACTTGAAGTTGGCTTGAATATCAATGCAAAGATCGATAAAGAAAGAAGAGAACAGATCGCAAGACACCATTCAGCTACGCATTTACTTCATTATGCCTTGCGTAAAATTCTAGGCTCTCACATCGCTCAAGCTGGCTCACTTGTAGAGGCAAACAAACTCCGTTTTGATTTCACACATGCTAAGGCTGTAAGCAAAGAAGAACTTGAAAAAATAGAAGAGCTTGTTAATGCGATGATTAATGAAGCAAATACGCAAAAAACAGAACTGATGAGCCTAGAAAAAGCCAAACAAAGTGGAGCTATAGCTTTATTTAACGAAAAATACCAAGATGAAGTAAGAGTTGTAAGTCTTGGTGCAAGCAAAGAGCTTTGCGGCGGCACTCATGTAAAAAGCACAGCTGAAATAGGAAGCTTTTATATCACTAAAGAAAGCGGAGTAAGTGCTGGAGTAAGACGCATTGAAGCTGTGGTAAGCAAAGCAGCTTATGCTTGGGTAAAAAAGCAAATAAATGAGCTTGAAAATGCAAAAGAAGAACTTAAAAACAATGACATACAAGCTGGTATAAAAAGGCTTAAAAACGAACTTTCAACCCTTAAAAATGAGCTTAAAAATGCAAGCAAAAATGAGCTTAGCTCACAAGATATCAAAGGTGTAAAAATTTGCGTGCAAGCAGTGCAAAATGGCGATATAAAAGCTATGATTGATGATTTTAAAAACGCTCATGAAAAAGCTGTGATTTTACTCGCTCAAATCAAAGATGAAAAGCTTATCTTTGCTGCTGGAGTAAAAAACTCCAACTTAAAAGCTGGCGAGCTTGTTAAATGTGCAGCTGTCGTAGCTGGGGGCAATGGAGGTGGCAGGGCTGATTTTGCTACTGCTGGAGGTAAAGACTTAAGCAAACTTGATGAGGCTTTACAAGCTGGGCTTGAGCTCATCAAAAAAGAGCTTTAATGCTTTATCTTGCTTCAAGCTCACCATCAAGAGCAAGGCTTTTAAAGCAAAATAATTTTGAGTTTTCACAGCTACAAGTAAGCTTTGATGAAAGCAGTGTTGATAAAAACTTAAAGCCAGAAATTTATGTGCAAAAAGTGCTTGAGCTTAAAGAAAAGCTTTTCTTTGAAAGCAAAGAATTTAAGGCTTTAAAAGCTAACTTTGATGAAAAAAATGATAGCATAGTCTTTGCAGATAGTATAGTTAGCGTTGATGATATTATACTGACTAAGGCTCATAATGATGAAGAAGCTTTAAAAATGCTGAGCTTGCAAAATGCTAAAAAACTAAGCATTATCAGTGCTCTAAGCATTAGCTCACACAAAAAAATCACTGCTTTAAGCCTAGTAAAACTCACACTTGCTCCTTTTGAAGAAAAAGAACTTAGGGCTTTTATCACTTCAAAAGCCTATCTTGGCAAGGCAGGTTGTGTGGAATGTGAGGGCTTTCATAAAAAATACATTCTTAAGCTTCAAGGCGAGCTAAGCACAGCCTTAGGGCTTGATATATCCATTTTAAAGGCGTATTTATGATGAAAATATTTAAATTTTTATTTTCTTTGGTTTTGCTTCTGGTTTTAGCAGGAGGCATTTATGCATTTGTTTTGTTTTCAAATGCTGGAGTTGAAAACTACATTTTTAAAGACTTTAAGCCAAATTTAACCACGCAAATCTTTGATCGAAATGGCAAACTTATAGCCAATATCTTTGATAAAGAACACCGCTTTTATGCAAATTATGATGAGCTTCCACCAAGATTGATTGAAGCCTTAGTAGCTATAGAAGATACGGCTTTTTTTGAGCATGATGGGGTAAATATAGACGCTATTGCTAGGGCTGTGATTAAGATGATACAAGCTGGACGAGCAGTTGAGGGAGCTTCAACGCTCACACAACAGCTTGTTAAAAATACCGAACTTACTCCAGAAAAAACCATTACGCGAAAGATTAAAGAAGCCTTGCTTGCATACAAGCTAGAAAATGAACTCAGCAAAGAACAAATCATCGAACGTTATTTAAATCATATCTTTTTTGGACATGGATATTATGGGGTTAAAACTGCTGCTAGAGGGTATTTTAGAAAAGAACTTGATAGCTTAAGCTTAAAAGAAATCGCTATACTTGTAGGCTTGCCAAAAGCCCCAAGCTCCTATGATCCAACAAGGAATTTAAATCTTTCTCTTTCAAGAGCAAATGCTGTAGTACAAAGGATGTTTAACCTTGGCTGGATCAGCGAAGCTGAATACAAACAAGCCTTAGCCGAAGTGCCGACAATTTATGATGATACGCTCACTCAAAACGCAGCTCCTTATGTGGTTGATGAAGTGATTAAAAGGCTCAGCCCTACCCTGCCCGATCTTAAAAGTGCTGGTTATAACATAGAACTTAACATAGACTTAAACGTGCAAGAACTTGCTCAAAATGCTTTAAAATTTGGCTATGATGAGATAGTAAAACGCGATAAGGACGCAAATTTAAGCGTGTTAAATGGGGCTATGGTGGTGATGGATCACCAAAATGGCGATGTTTTAGCCCTTGTTGGCGGGGTTGATTATAATAAAAGCAATTTTAACAGAGCCACTCAAAGCCTAAGGCAGCCCGGAAGCACCTTCAAACCTTTTGTATATCAAATCGCCATTGATCTAGGCTACAATCCTATGAGCGAAGTTGCCGACATCTCTCGTGTATTTGAAGGAGCTGAGGGAG
The DNA here is from genome assembly GCF_005406235.1 of Campylobacter sp. MIT 12-5580. Lineage (NCBI taxonomy): Bacteria > Pseudomonadati > Campylobacterota > Epsilonproteobacteria > Campylobacterales > Campylobacteraceae > Campylobacter > Campylobacter sp. MIT 12-5580. The sequence goes on along the minus strand of NZ_NXLK01000003.1, from coordinate 189,471 downwards.
AGAAAGACTGGAAACCAAGCAATCTTGGTGGAAGCTTGCAAGGACTTGTTACACTTAAAGACGCTCTAACGCGTTCAAGAAATCTTGCGACTATAAATTTAGCCCTTGATATAGGACTTGATGTGCTTTATCAAAGAATGCTTGCCTTTGGCTTTTCTGATAAAATTCCAGCTGATTTAAGCATAGTGCTTGGAAGTTTTGGAATTTCACCTTTAGATTTTGCTAAGTTTTATTCTATGTTTGGAAATTACGGCGTTATTGAAGAGCCTCTTATCATTAAAAATGTTAAAAACGCAAATAATGAGATCATTTTAAGCTTTGAAAGCAATGCTACAAAAGTCGCTGAACCTGAACAAGTCTTTTTAACGCTTGATATGATGAAAAATGTTGTCAATCGCGGCACTGGCAGCAATGCTAGAGTAGCTGGCATAGAAGTAGCTGGAAAAACTGGCACGAGCAATGAAAGTATAGACACTTGGTTTGTGGGCATTACTCCAGAGATTGAAGCACTCATTTGGTACGGCAATGACAATAACAAACCACTTAAAAGGATAGAAGGTGGTGCAAGAACAGCTGCTCCTGTGTTTAAAGCTTTTCTAAGTGAGTATATCAAACTTTATCCACAAACAAAACGCGTATTTAGCGTGCCAGATAAGGTAAAAAAAGGTATGTATAACGGACAAAGTGAATACTACACACCCAAATCACCATTCCCGCAAAAAAGCATACATTCGCTTGGCGAAGATGAGATGCTCTTTTAAAGAGGATATTTTCTTATTGTAAAAGGCAAAAAAGTAAGAAAAAATCTGCAAGGTAGAAAAATGAAAAGGCAAGGAAGTTTAATCCTGCCTTATTACATGGGTTATTTACCCTTTACGATAGTTGTGTAAGTGCCATAAATTCCAAGTATGTTATTAACTTCATAATCCACACTTTGAATTTGAGTGATACCGCCATTTTTCGCTGCTGTCGCAACTGAGCAATCATCAATAGCCACCAAAGCCAAAACACTCTTGCAAGTTGCTCTTCCTTCCTTAGAAGCACCTACGCTTGAAGTCGCTTCAACTGGAAGCTTTGCGTTTGTAAAAGCCATACCAACAGGGTGAGTTGTCGCACAAGCTGTAAAGAAAGTCGCAGCTGTAGCTGCCACAAGTAAAGTCTTTTTCATAAGAAACCTTTCATAATTGATTTTTAAGTAGCTCTTTAAAAGCAACTTAAAGTGGTAAATATTACCTAAAAATAATTAATAAAGCAAAATATTTATGCTTTGTTCAAAAATTCAAAATCTATGTTGATAAAACACCATCTAAACCCGCCGAGAAAAATTTACCTTTTTCAGCATTGCGAACAAGGCGAGTATTTCTTTAATCAAAAAATATCTTTGTTTTGTTTATTTTAAATTTATTTTCAAAACACTAAAAAATAGATCAAATTTTTTAGTGTTTTATTTTCTAACTTAATTATTTTATCGCAAAAATACAGCACCTTCATCAAATTTATCAAAGACTTACTCCCAAGAGAGCTTACAAACTCATCTGTATTGATACGGCTTCCAAAATTCTTACCTCTTAAGAGTTCATCATATTGTATTTCTATCTTTGGCATTATAGTAAATTTATTGCATCACAAGGCATTTTTGAAATTTCAAGAAGTTTTTACTTGAGTTTTTTTAAGGCACAAGCAAAAAGCCTATGCCTTAAGATTTTAAACCTTTTTAATCACTATACCCTTCTCATCAGCATCAATTAAAATTTTATCATCAAGATTAAGCTCATCACTCAGTATCATATCACTTAATTTATCCTCTATGAGATCATAAATGGCTCTTTTTAAAGGACGTGCCCCAAAATCAGCATCAAAGCCAGCTTGGGCTATGAAAAGGGCGGCATTTTCACTCAAACTTGCTTCTATGCCCTTGCTTGCTAAAGAACTTTGCAAGTCTTTAAAGAGTAGTTTTACTATCTCAAAGGATTCATCATTTCCTAAAGCATTAAAAGTGATGATGTCATCAAGGCGGTTTAGAAATTCTGGCTTGAAAAACTTCCTTAATTCAGTTTTTACCGCATTTTCAAGCTCTTCGCCCTTTAAAGTCATAATGGCATTTGAAGCTATATTTGAGGTTAAAATGATAATGGTATTTTTAAAATCCACGCTCACGCCCTTGCTATCAGTTGCCCTGCCATCATCAAGTATGCCTAAAAGCACATTGAAAACATCTTGATGAGCCTTTTCCACCTCATCAAATAAAAGCACGCTATAAGGCTTTCTACGCACGGCTTCAGTAAGCTCTCCGCCTTCTTCGTGTCCTACATATCCAGGAGGTGCACCAAGCAGCCTTGAAACGCTGTGTTTTTCCATAAATTCACTCATATCAAAACGTATCATTGCCTTTTCATCATCAAATAAAAACTTAGCCAAAGCCTTAGCTGATTGAGTTTTGCCAACTCCTGTTGGACCTAAGAACAAAAAGCTTCCAATTGGCTTGTTGCTATCATTAAGCCCGGCTTTATTGCGTTTGATGGCTCTTGCTAGAGCTTTCATTGCCTTATCTTGTCCTATGACGCTTTGTTTTAAATGCTCTTCAACTTGTAGAAACTTTTGCTTTTCAGAAGTCAGCATTTTTTGCACGCTTATGCCTGTCCATTTACTTAAAATTCCAGCGACTAAATCTTCATCGACTTGATTTTTAAGCAAAACCCCAGCCTCGCTCATAGCACGCCATTTTTCATCATAGTCTTTTACCTCTTTTTCAAGGGCTGGAATTTTGCCATATTCTAGCTCGGCTGCCTTTTGAAACTCGCCTTTAGCTTTAGCTAAACTTGCCTCATTTTTAAGAGTATCGATTTCCTTTTTCTTTTCACTGATAGCGTTAAATACAGCCTTTTCATTTTCAAAACGTGAATTAAGCTCTTTTTGCTTTTCTTTGAGATTGGCTAGCTCTTTTTCTATCTCAGCAAGCCTTTTTTCATTTTTATCCTGCCCTTCCATTTTCAAGGCTTCATTTTCCACCTCTAAAGTTTCTATCTCTTTTCTTACCTTTCTTAAAGAGCTTGGCTCGCTTTCTATTTGCATTTTAAGTTCAGCTGCAGCCTCATCTATAAGATCAATAGCCTTATCAGGCAAAAAGCGATCTGCGATATAGCGCTTTGAAAGCTTTGCAGCCGCAACTAAAGCTGAATCACTAATGCGGACATTATGATGAATTTCAAGCTTTTCTTTTATGCCTCTAAGCATGGCTAAAGCTTCATTGACACTTGGCTCACTCACGCTAACTGGTTGAAATCTTCTTTGCAAGGCTGCATCTTTTTCAAAATACTTGCGGTATTCTTTTAAAGTCGTTGCACCTATGGTGTGAAGTTCGCCTCTTGCAAGGGCTGGTTTTAGGATATTTGCAGCGTCCATACTGCCCTCACTCGCCCCAGCGCCTACTATGGTGTGAATTTCATCGATAAATAAAATGATATTTTCATTTTTAATCACCTCATTAACCACAGACTTAAGCCTATCTTCAAACTCGCCTCTATACTTTGCTCCAGCTATTAAAGCGCTCATATCAAGGGCGATGAGCTTTTTATTTTGAAGGCTAGTTGGCACATCTTTTGAGATTATCCTTTGAGCTAAGGCTTCTACTATGGCAGTTTTTCCAACTCCTGGTTCTCCTAGTAAGATAGGATTATTTTTGGTTTTGCGTATGAGAATTTGCATGAGCCTTTCTATCTCTTCTTCACGTCCAATGACTGGATCAAGCTTGCCCTCGCTTGCTTTTAAGGTAAGATCAATACCAAATTTATTTAAGGCATCAAGGGTTTCATCGCTTGTTTTACTCTCTATCTTTCGCCCTGCTCTTAAGCTTTCAAGCTCTTTTTTAAACTCACTTAAAGTAAGAAATTTACTTAGAATTTCTTTAATAGGATTTGTCTCACTTGCACTAAAAAGCCAAGTATCAACAGCTAAATAACTATCCCCCCAAGCACTCATCAAGCCCTTAGCCTGCTCTAAAGAATTAATAAATTCACTTGAAAAACGCAAATTCTCACGATTTACATTAGAAGAAGTGGCTAAACTTGCTATCTTGCTTTTAATCTCAAGCTGCACGGCTTCTTTTGAGACATTCATTTTATTAAACACTTGATTTAAAAGACTGGTGCTATCAACACTCAAAGCCCAAAAAAGATGCAAAGGCACAACTTCAGTATTTTTAGCATGGATAGCCAAAGAAGCTGCACTTTCAACATTTGCCAACATAGAATCAGTTAAAAAATCTTGTAAATTTGCCATTTTTTACTCCTTTATATCATGAATTTCAAACCAGATAAAAGACTTTACAAACCCAGCCAAAAATTCAAACTTTATATAAAGTGCATTATATAACTTTAGTCTAGTTTTGTCAAGTTTTTTTAGTAAAAATTTTAAATTTTATAAAAAAATTAAAAATTAAATTTGAGCTTTCATTTTTTTGATATAATATTTTTTAAAAAAGCCTCTAATCAAAGCTAAGATAATAAGGAAAATCAATGTTTCACATAGTCTTTAATGCTGATGAAAATTACATAAAATATTGCGCTGTTTTAATGACAAGCATAGTTAAAAACACTGATACTTCAAAGAAATTTAAAGACTTTTTTGATGAAGAAACTTTAAATTCGGCTATGGGGGGGGGGCATTGCACCGATAAGGAAAATTCAAATATAACTTATAAGCTCTTAAATTATGAAAATTTAAGCGAAGAGGAAAAAACTGAAGGCTATATTTTTCACATCTTAACAGACTTTATCTCAAATTCCACTAGAAAAAAACTTAATGAACTCCAAGACGAATTGAGTAAAATTTACCCATGCAAGATATACATATACTTCATGAATAATGAAAAATTTAAAGATTGTGCTAGAGTTCATGCTGCAAAACATACTTCTGCAACTTATTATAAAATGGCAATATCTTCAACATTATCAAATGACATAAAAACTTGTCTTTATCTTGATATAGATATGCTTGTTATTGCAGATTTAAGAGAATTTTTTCATATTGACCTAAAAGATAACGCTATAGCTAGTGTTTTGGATTATAAAGGTTCAAATCATAATGTACTTACTGCAAAAAATCAAAATTTAGCAGACATGCCCCTAAACACAAATGAAAGTTATTTTAATACAGGAATGATGCTTCTTAATTTAGCATTTTGGAGAACAAATCAACTTGAGAAAAAATGCTTTTATTTATGCAAAAACTATATCCCAAGGTGGGCAGAACAATGTATCATTAACAAAGCTGCACAGGACAAAAACATAAAACTACCTCTAAAATTTAACTTTTTTGACTCAAATTTTCTTGAACTTGAAACTTTGGATGATAATAAATACAACAATAGAATTTTATATACAAAAAGCGAATATGAAAACTCTATGAAAAGTATTAAAGTTGTCCATTTTATATCCTATAAACCATGGAATACAATTTTTGATTCTCAATGGGATTTGAATTTAATGCAAGAAATCATATCTTTAGAACAATCATGGTGGAACACTGCCTTGACAACACCTATCTTCAAAGATGAGCTTCTTGGACTAAAATTTACACTTAAAGACAAAGAATTTCAAAATTATGCAAATCGCATCACACAACTTTTTATACAAAAACAAGGTGAAATTAAAGAGCTCCAAATTCAAATCTCAAATTTAAATCAAACCATTACTAAACTTGAAAACGAAAACAAAACCTTGCAAAATGAGATTATAAATCTAAAACAAACAAAAGGAGCAGCTTTAAGAGCACAAAATCAACTTGCCTATAAATTAGGAACTACTCTTATGTCATACTCAAAATCAAAATTTTTCTATCTTAATCCTAAATTTTATCTTACTTTGCTCAGTATCAAATCAAAGCATAAAAAGTCTAAAAAGGCTTATGAAAATTTAATCTTTTCAAATCCTAGTTTTAAACTGCCCTTGCTTGAAACTTATGCTGATTATGATGAGGCTTTAAAGGTGCAGAACTTTTTTTCTTATAGACTTGGACTTGAATTTATTAAAGCGAGTAAAACTTGGTATAAAGGTGGATTGGTAAAATTTTATTTTAAAGCAAAGAAATTAAAAAAGGAATTTAAAAAGGAAAAAGTGTAAAATACTAATGTATCTATTGCCTTATTTCTCGTAATAACTCGCAAACTTACTTCACAAAACTATCAATGGCTTTTTCAAGTTCTTCAACTCGCTTCATATCGCCTTCTTCTATGGCGTGGATTATGCAGTGGCTTAAGTGTTCTTTTAAGATAGCTTTGCCGGTATTATTGATCTCGCCTCTTACTGCGGCAAGTTGTATAAGCACTTCAGAGCAATCCTTGCTATTTTCTATCATCTTTTTAATGCTTTCTAAATGCCCTATACTCTTGCTTAAGCGGTTAATCATCGCCCTATCATGCCCTTTAGAATGAGTGTGCATTATGCTTGTCCTTAAAATTTAAAAGTTTTTAAAGTATTTTAGCTTAAAATCGCATTCTTTTTAAAGATATTTACGATTTTTTAAAGAAATTTGATTAAAATAAAGCTTTTGAATTTAAGAAAAAATGGGAGTTTATTTTGAAAATTAAAGCAGTTTTGATGAATATATTAGGCTTTGCAAGCACCTTGTTGATTTGTTTTTTTCTTGTAAGTCAAGCTGGTGCAAAACCAAACGAGCCTTATAGTAAGGATCAAGTGCAAAAACGCCTTGATGCTTTAGAAAAATACACAAAAACCCTTGCCATAGTCGAGCAATACTATGTTGATGATGAAAATATCAGCGATTTGATCGATAAGTCCCTTTCTGGCTTGCTTTCTAACCTTGATGCGCACTCTTCTTTTCTCAACGAAAAGGACTTTCAAGACTTAAAAATCCAAACAAGTGGTGAATTTGGCGGACTTGGCATAAGCGTGGGTATGAAAGATGGGGCTTTAAGCGTTATCGCTCCGATTGAAGGCACACCAGCTGATAGGGCTGGTATAAAGGCTGGCGATGTAATTTTAAGGATAGATGGCGAAGCGACTTTGGGAATGAACCTTAATGACGCCGTTGATAAGATGCGAGGTAAGCCAAAAAGCACGATTAACATTACTATTTACCGAAAAGGTGGCGAAAAGCCTTTTGATATAAAGCTTACAAGAGAGATTATTAAGATAGAAAGCGTGTATTCAAAGCTTATTGAAAACGAGGACATACTCTATCTTAGAGTAACAAGCTTTGATAAAAAAGTCAGCGAAGAAGCTAAAAAGCAAATCCAAAAAAACCCAAAAATCAAAGGTATAATTCTTGATCTTAGAAACAACCCGGGTGGGCTTTTAGATCAAGCTGTTGGACTTACAAATTTATTTGTCGATAAAGGCGTGATTGTCTCACAAAAAGGCAAAAATGAAGCTGACAATAGAGAATACCCAGCCGATCCAAGACAAAAGGTTACTGATGTGCCTTTAGTTGTGCTTGTCAATGAAGGTAGTGCAAGTGCAAGCGAGATCGTCAGTGGAGCCTTGCAAGACTTAAAGCGAGCCATCATCATCGGCACAAACACTTTTGGCAAAGGTAGCGTGCAAAGCATTATCCCGCTAAGCAACACCCAAGCTTTGAGGCTAACGGTGGCAAGGTATTATCTTTCAAGTGGGCGCACTATACAAGCAGTGGGCGTTAAACCAGATATTGAGGTTCTAGCTGGTAAAGTCAATGTCGTTGATAATAATTTTAGCATTAAAGAAAGTGATTTAAAACTTCATCTTGAAAGCGAACTTGAAAAAATTCAGCCAAATGAGAAAAAAACAAATTCAAAAACTGATAAAAATATCATCACTCAAACTCAAATTTATGATGATGCACAGCTTAAATCAGCCGTTGATGCGATTAAAATCTTAAGTATTAAAGGATAAAGTCATGCAAAAAAGAACCCTACTTTATGAAGGAAAAGGCAAAAAGCTTTACACAACAGATGATGAAAATGCTTTAATTAGTGAATTTAAAGATGATCTTACTGCTTTTAATGCTGAAAAAAAGGGTTCTGAGCAAGGAAAAGGGGCATTAAATTGTCAAATTTCAACACAAATTTTTAAGCTTTTAGAAAGCAAAGGCATAAAAACTCATCTTATTAAGACTTTAAATGAAAGCGAACAACTCGTGCAAAAATGCCAAATCGTGCCTATAGAAGTCATAGTGCGTAATGTCGCTACTGGCTCACTTACAAAAAGACTTGGCATAAAAGATGGCACAAAACTGCCTTTTGCTTTGGTTGAGTTTTGCTTAAAAGATGATGCACTAGGTGATCCTTTTATCAATGATGAGCATTGCAAGCTTTTAAATTTAGTGCGTGATGAAAAAGATATAGAAAAGATCAAAGACATAGCAAGAAAAATCAATGCCATTTTGCTTGAGTTTTTTGATAGCAAAAACTTGCGTTTAATTGACTTTAAAATCGAGCTTGGTTATAATCCTGATGGCGAGCTTGTTTTAGCTGATGAGATAAGCCCTGATAGTTGCCGTTTTTGGGATAAAACAACAAATGAAAAGCTTGACAAGGATCGCTTCCGTCAAGACTTGGGTAATGTAAAAATGGCGTATGAAGAAGTTTTAAAACGAATTTTAAGCTAGGAAATATCATGCAAATCATCATTAATATATCTTTAAAAAATGGAGTTTTGGATCCACAAGGAAAGGCTGTTGAAAAGGCTTTGCACGCTTTGGGCTTTAATGGGGTTAGCGAGGTAAAAATCGCCAAGCAAATCAAACTTGAACTTGATCAAACAAACAAAGAAAAAGCCCTAGAAGAAGTCAAAAAAATGTGCGAGGAACTTTTAGTCAATTGCGTTATTGAAGATTATGAGATCGTGTTATGAAAGTCGCTATACTTCAGTTTCCAGGGACCAATTGCGAGCATGATACAGCCTATGCTTTTGAGAAAATTGGCGCAAAAACGCAGATCATTTGGCATGAAAAAACTGACTTTGAAGCTGATTTGATCGTGCTTGCTGGGGGATTTTCTTATGGGGATTATCTAAGATCTGGAGCTATTGCGAAGTTTTCACCAGCTATTAAAACCTTGCAAGAGCATATTAAAAAAGGTGGCTTTGTTTTAGGAATTTGCAATGGTTTTCAAATTTTACTTGAACTTGGCGTTTTAAAAGGAGCGATGAAACATAATGAAAGCTTAAGCTTTGTTTCAAAAATGCAAAAACTCAAAATCATCTCAAATGATAATGCTTTTTTAAAAAACTTCCAAAAAGATGAGATCATCAGCCTGCCTATCGCACATGGAGAGGGAAATTTTTACGCTGATGATGATACTTTGCAATACCTTTATGACAAAGATATGGTACTTTTAAAGTATATTGATAATCCAAACGGCTCAAGAGATGATATAGCTGGAATTTGTGATGAGAAAAAACGCATATTTGCCCTTATGCCTCATCCTGAAAGAGCTTGTGAAGGCTTACTTGGAAGTGAAGTTGGGCTGAAAATGTTTAAAGGCTTTATGTGATGAAAAAACTCCTTTTACTCTGCCTTGCTGTTTTTATAAGTTTTGCTGCTAGTCTTGATGATAAACAAAAACAAATTTATCAAAATATAGCCCCAAGCGATGAAATGGGTAATTACGAAGAAAATATCAAAGACACTTATATAGCGACAAGTTCTTTAGTCTTAAGTGCAAAAGAGTATAAAAAACAATATTTTGTAGGCGAGGTATTTAGCCTAGAACTCAGCGCTAAAACGACTGAAAATACTGAATTTGACTTTGAACTTTCTTTTAATAAAAACAAAGAACTTGTTTTTTTAAATCCAGAAGCAAAATGGCAAAAAAATGGCGATGAATACAACATAAAGCTTTATTTTGAAGCTCAAAACTCAAATGCAAAACTTGAAAGCATAGAAGTCGCGCTAAGTAGAAATAAAGAGGTTTTTCAGCGCTCAAGCTTACTTTTAGAACCTTTAAATTTCAAACGCGTGAATGCTGATAAAAATTATTCGCAAATCGTAGCAAACGATCTTTCAGTAAAACGCACGCGAACAAGCTATTTTGATGATAAAAATCTAATGATGATTGTCGAGCTTCGGGGCGAAAATGCAAACTTAAACGATTTTCATCTTAAAGATGAAACGCTGATCGAGCAAAGGATAGACAATGTCAGGGGCGATTTTAACAGCTCGATTGCTTTTTACTCAGCCATTTTTGCGCCAAATAAAAAAAGTCTTGATTTTTCATACTTTAACCTCAACACCCAAAAACTTGAGACGCTAAGCATAGCTGTTGAGTTAAGTGCTGATGAAAGCGTAAGCACGCAAAGTGACTTAAATCCCAAAAATAACGATCTTGTTTTTTATAAACAACTTGGGCTTTGGATCGTAGCTGGCTTATGTTTTGTGTTTTTTATCTTTAAACGCTCATATATCGCTTTAGGCATTGCTATTTTAGTGCTTGCATTGAGTTTTTTTATCGGCACAGATACACAAACAGGCGTGGTAAAATCTGGTGCCAATGCTAAAATTTTACCAACTGCAAATTCAACTTATTTTCGAACAAGCAAACAAGATGAAAAAGTCGAAGTGCTTGCAAAAAGACAAAACTATATCAAAGTGCTTTTTGAAGATGGAGCTATAGGCTGGATAGATGAAAAAGATTTGCAAGAAAATTAAAGCCTTTTTGTATTTGTTTTTTTTCATCATAAGCGTTTTGGTGGTATTTATCTGCTTTTATACCACTTCTTCGCAAGATAAAATTTGGCGCATACGTAAAAATTGGGCAAAGTTGCAAGGTAAGGTTTTTGGCTTTGATTATGAGCTAGAGGGTGAATTTGATCCAAACGCTCAAATGATACTTATGAATCATCAATCAATGCTTGATATTATCGCTCTTGAGGCTTTATATCCAAGGAATTTGTGCTGGATCGCTAAAAAAGAACTTGGCGAGCTTCCTATCTTTAAAATTGCGATGAAAAAACCAAAACTTCTTTGTATAGATAGAAAAAATCCAAGAGATTTGGTGCGTATCTTAAAAGAAGCAAAAGAAAGACTGAGCGAAAATCGTGTTTTAGCTATTTTTCCAGAAGGCACTCGCTCAAAGACGCCAAAAATGCTTAAATTTCAAAGTGGAGCAAAGGTGCTAGCTGAAAAGCTAAACCTAAAAGTTCAACCCATACTCATCGTTGATTCAGCCCTAATCCTTGATAGCAAAGCTTTTGCCCTAGGCAGTGGCACACTCAAACTCATCGCCCTACCCTGCGTAGATACAAGCGAGGCAAGCTGGCTTGAAAACACTAGAAAAAAAATGCAAGAGCTTTTGGATACACAAAGATCGAGCATAAAAGAAAATTAGTCAAAAATTGATTTTAAAGTCAAATAAGATAAAAATGTAAAGCTTCATTATAAAAACCAAATTAAAAATATTAATTACATTTCTCTTGTGTTTATTTTTCACACACTTATTATCTTTCAATTCTAGCAAGTTATAATTGAAATTTTTCTTAATCCTGCCTGAAAATGAACCATATTTTTGAAAAATTTAAAATATTTTTATTTTTTAGTCTTTATTCTAAAAAATATTATGAGTGTGTTCATATTTTTTTGCAAACAGAGGCTGTCCGAAACATCATATAAAGCCCATTCATACCCAAGCCTATCTTTGTATATTGTTTAGAATTTGTTTCGGCCATGGGTTTAAAATGTATCCCCCTAAGCTCTGATAGAACCATTTTTAAAGCCTTTCTATGAAAGGGCTGTTCTATGTTAATACCTTCAATCTCTAACAACCTTAACATACATTCAATAGAAGTAGCTATAGCTTCTATTGCAAATTGTTTATTTTCTGGGTATAATTCATCTGCAATAATATATCCATACCATGCTAAAATCTTATACGGACAAACATCTTCCACAATGAGCTCATAAGCAATGGCATAGTCTATATATTGATCTAAAACTTTTTGTATTACCCTGTCTTCAAATTCCTTGCCAAAATCAATTTGTATGCCTTTTTCTTCATTAATTTTTGAATAGCTCGTTATGAAAGTATCTTGAAAATACTTTATAAGAGTATGCATTTTACTAAAGTCAATATGAACAAAAGGTTGAGAAAATTTACTCATTGCTATATTCTTTAACACAATTGGCAACTTTTCTACTCGTTTTTTCGACTTCTTGTTTCATTACATCATCATTTTTTTGTAAGGCTTCTAAAAACTCTGTAATTTTTTGACTACCACCATTGTGTGGTCTAGCATCATCTTCTTTTGAAAACACTATCTTTTGGTGTTCAGTCTTAAGTTTCAATCTTTCTTGAAATTTCTTTTCTAATTCTTTTGTTGTCATCATTTAAGCCCCTTTTCTTAGCTATATTTTAAAGAAGTTATACTTTTATTTTAATTTCTGTGCCTTTTGTGTATTTCGTATTTAATTTTTCAATTCTAGCAAGTTATAATTGAAATTTTTCTTAATCCTGCCTGAAAATGAACCATATTCTGAAAAAATGTAAATTATTTTTATTTTTTAGCTTTGGTTGTAAAAAAACAATATCGTTTTTTATCATCCTTTCCTATTTCATAGCAATTACATAATATTTAATTTTAGCTTAACAGCATAAAATCATTTCGTCAAATTTATTGTTAAAGCTCTAAAAAATAAGTATTTGATAGCACTTTGAATAAAGCTATATTTTTTGTTAATATAAAGAAAAATAGCATATTAACACAAAGGATAAAGCAATGCAAAATACTGAATTTAATGGAACTCAAGAAGATGAGATAGATGATATTCAAGACGCTATGAATAACTTTGATGAAGATAATGAACTATATAACAATCAAAGCACTGCAGAAAATAACAATATAAAAGATGAAAACAATGTCAAAGATGGCATAAGTAAAGAAATTCAAGAAATTATAGATAAAGCTTTTGATGAAAAGAAATTTGATTTGAGTAGTGAAGAAAATTTCAGCTTTAATCATTGTCAAAACGAACTTAAAAGCACTTTAGATTTTACAGAACAAACACTTTATTCTCAAGGTTTTGAAAAGCTTAGATCAGCATTTACTCGTCTTGATGATGATATAGTGATTAATCAAGACTTAGAAAAAGTGGCAAAAGATAGCGTAGAAAAAGAAAAGCAAATAGAGGACTTAAAAGCACAAAAGGCAAAAGAAGACAAAGAACAAAGAAAAGACGAAAATAATAATGTCGAACAAGATAAAGGTGGTTTGAGCTTAGAAAAAAGAATAGAGATTTTAGAGAAAGAGCTTAAGGATTTAAAGATTAAGGAATCAACCTTAAAATGAAGAAAAAAGGGAAAATGATAAGGCTTTTGATAGAGATATAAGGGAATTTGGGGAACAACTCTTATCTTTAGATTTTCACAAAGCTTATAAAGCTCTAATGGAAATGTTTTCTAAAATTCTTAAAAACAAAAGAATCAAATCTCAGCTTGCAATGAATAAAGAAGATAGGCAAAAAAAATCTTAATGCTGAAGAAAGGCAAATGGTTGCAACAATCAAAAGGGTTTTTGGCGGTCAAAACAAAGATGATATGGCAAGCATAGTTAAATTTATGCATAAAACAGGTTATTCTATTAAGAGTGATTTTAATACAATGACTAAAGAAAAAGAGCTTTATAATGCTTTGGAAAAAGCAACAAATGCCTTTGGTATAAATCCTACTGAAAACAATAAAAAACAAATATCAGGCATTATTAACTATGCCAATGAAAATCTCAAGGACTTTGCAAAGCTATTCCCAAAGACTTTAGAAAAAGCAAATGCTATGATTAGCTCAAAAACTCAAGAAAAAACACAAAATCAAGGTCTTTCAAGGACAGCTTAATGAGTAATTTATCAAGTATCAATTTAAAAAAACAAATGAAACATTAAAACAAGAAAACAATATCTTAAAACAAGGATTAAATAATGACACAAGAGCAATTTGACGAAATATATAAAGATTTAGAAAACTTAGACACACTTAAACAAGATCACGACGAGTTTCTTTATTATTTTTATCAACATGTAAGTCGTTATTATAAAACAAATGATGAGCAAGAAAAAACAAATATTCTTTGTGATATGACAATACTTTATATAACAAATTTTGATGACTCTAAAGAAGCATTTACCAAGCTTTTAAAAAATGATGAACTAGAACTAGATAGACTAGATAATTACTCACCGGATTTTTATTTTGATCATATGCTTTTAAATGCAAATCAAGGTTATGCTTTTGGCAATGAAAGTCTCAGTAAGGATTTCTTAAAAAATTCACTTTTATGTATGCAATCTTTAGGCTTTAATCCTTATGAAAAATTAAAAGAAAATATACAAGAAAGAAGTGTAAAAGCTAGAGCAATAAACTACATACAAAATTCAAAAAATATAGAGCATAGAAAAAGAATAAGCGAAAAATGTTAATAATATAGTCAGCTTTTTAAGAAAGCATAATGATTTTTCGCTAAAATTGAATAATGCAAATATCGAGAAAGGATTAGACGATGACAAGGGACGAGTTTTTTCAACAAAACGAGATGTCAGTAGAGATGACTCAAATGGTAATGAAAGGAGAGTTGGAGGCAATGGAGTTTTACATGAATCTATTGTCAATGATTCATCATTTAAAGGACGAGGAAATGGCAGAAATTCCATTATGGGAGCTAAGATTGATGCAGAGTCTAGCCAAGATCAACAATATGCCCCTAGCCCTACAAGCGATAGAAGTGGAGATACAAAAGAATATAGAAGCCAAACAAGAGCTGAAACAAGCCAAACTCTTAGCCACACAGATCAACAACTTGCACGACTCAGTAATGTCCAGACTAGCCTTACAAAAGCAGAGTTAGATCATTTTAAAAGACTTACTAAATTTATCAATTCAGTTATAAAGCAAGGTAAAAATCAACAAGAACAAGATAAAAACCTTGCTTATTTTAAAGAAGGTCATACTAGAGACTTAAAAAAATTGATGCAACAATACAAAGAAAAAGAACTTGTTTATCCAAAACAAGCTTTAGCTGAAAAACTTTCAATTATAAATTTTTAACCCAAAATCCTAAAACCCCACAAACCTAAACAATCATATCAACCTTTTTAAGCCCCATGATAGCATTGACATCATCAAGACTTGTTGAGTTTGTTTGTATCATCGTAGTGTTAAGTTCTTTGACTATGGTGCTTAGTTTTTCATAATCAAGCTTTGAAGCCTCGCTTGCTGAAAGTCCTAAAAATTTAGCAGATTTAAGCTTAAAACTTTGCACGAAATTTTCATAAAAAGACTTGAATTTACCCTCGTTAAACTCAAGATAAGTTGTGCCGTCCTCAGCCTTTCTCTCATCAAAAAGTTCTTGTGCTAAATTCATCTTCAAAAGGCTTTTCTCAGCTTCTTCTAATTCATCATATTTCACGCCTTTATCAAGCTTATCAAGCACATCTTTTATCTTTAAATCCAAAGTCTCAGTTCCACCTGAAAAAAGCTTGATGATCTGCCTTAAGCTCACGAAAAACTCATCTTCACTCTCGATCGTTTCATCGCCAAATTCAGCTTCAATCGCCCCACTTTCCTCATAAGTGATCTTGCCATCAAAATTTTTATCATTTTTTAAACTTCTATCAAGCTCAAGTCCTATAGTTTTAGAGCCGTATTCGCCGGTGTGAGTTGTGTTTTTAAAAGATTGCACATCCTCAAGAGCTAGGCTCATATAAGATTTGACTTCAAAGCTATTTAAAAACTCTTCTCCAAAGGCGTTTTTAAAACCATTTAAAGTAAAACCACCCCTTGTATTTTCAAGCTCTGCTGTGCTAAAATAGCCATCTTTGTCCTTATCAGCAGCCAAATAACCCCTTGTATAAGCGATATCCGCATACCAACCAGCGATGAAATTTTCAGCCTTTCCGCTTAAGATATAAGAACCATCATTTCTTCTTGTGAGTTCTTTTTGATCAAATTCTTGCCCCAGTCTTGAAAGACTTTCAGTGCTTAAAGCACTTCTTGTCAGCTTTTGAGTAATGGGATCGCGAAAATATATCGTTGTCATACCTCGCTCAGCGTCAAGAACTTTTTTATCAACTTTTTGCGTAAAAACCTTTTCATAGGCTTTTTTCTCTTCTATGCTTGCTTCATTTGTGGCATTTTTTGGTGTGCTTGAGTTTGCTTTGAAGCTGTCATTGAGTATATTTGGCTTTAAATTTAAGCTAAAATCAAAACTCTTATACACCAAAGAATTTCTTAAACTTGCATTAAGCCTTGAAAAATCCATATCCTTTGCCTTGTCTTAAATTTCCTAGCAAATAAATCGGCAAAAAACATTTTTCTTTTAGCTTTTTATGAAAAAGAGCAAAAAACTGCGTTAGCAAAATATTTAAATTTTTATTATACAATCAGCCTTTAAATTCAGCAAAACAAGGAGAAAAAATGCAGTTTCAAACTGAAGTCAATCAGCTTTTACAGCTTATGATTCACTCTTTATATTCAAACAAAGAAATTTTTTTAAGAGAACTTGTATCAAATGCAAGCGATGCCCTTGATAAGCTTACTTATCTCAGTGTAAGTGATGACAAATACAAAAGCTTAAAATTCACACCCCGCATAGACATCAAATTTAACAGCGAGGCAAAAACCCTAAGCATAAGCGACAATGGCATAGGTATGGATAAAGACGATCTTATCAATCATCTTGGCACCATAGCAAAAAGTGGCACCAAAAGCTTTTTGGCAAATTTAAGTGGGGACGCTAAAAAAGACAGCCAACTCATAGGACAATTTGGCGTTGGCTTTTACTCAGCCTTTATGGTGGCAAGTAAAATCGAAGTTTTAAGCAAAAAAGCCCTTGATGATAAAGCTTATCTTTGGACAGGCACAGCTGAGGGCTATGAGATAGAAGAAGCAAAAAAAGAAGAACAAGGCACAGCCATCACGCTTTTTTTAAATGATGATGAGTTTTTAAACCCTTACCGCATAGAAACTATCATCGCAAAATACTCAAACCACATTCAATTTCCAATTTTCATGGAAAAAGAAGAATTTATCCCACTTACCGAAGAAGAACAAAAGCAAGATCCACGCCCAGAGCCTAAAAAAGAGCTAAAAATAGTGCAAATTAACACCGCAAACGCTCTTTGGAGACAAAATAAAGCAAATTTAAAAGCTGAAGATTATGAGAAATTTTACGAACAAACCTTTCATGATAGTCAAAAACCACTGCTTTATATCCACACCAAAAGCGAAGGTAAATTTGAGTATAATACCCTTTTTTACATACCAAGCACAGCTCCTTTTGATCTTTACAGAGTAGATTATCAAAGCGGGCTTAAGCTTTATGTTAAACGCGTGTTTATCAGTGATGATGATAAAGAGCTTTTGCCAAGTTACTTGCGTTTTGTGCGTGGGATTATTGATGTTGAGGATTTACCGCTTAATGTAAGCAGGGAAATTTTACAAGAAAATGTCATCTTAAAAGCCGTGCAAGAAGCAAGCGTAAAGAAAATTTTAAGCGAGCTAGCCAAGCTTAAAACAAAAGATGAAGCAAAATACAAAGAATTTTTTACTACCTTTGGTAAAGTGCTTAAAGAAGGGCTTTACGGCTTTGGTAATGATAAAGAAAATTTAATCAAACTTATGCTCTTTAAAAGCACAAAAGCTGAGGGGCTAACTAGTCTTGAAGCCTACAAAAGTCGTTTAAAAGAAGATCAAAAAGAAATTTTTTATATTTGTGGGACAAATGAAAGTTTGCTTAAAAGCTCGCCTTTGCTTGAAAGCTATAAAAGCAAAGATATAGAAGTGCTTTTACTTGATGATGAGATCGATACTATCATCGCACCAAGCTTGCCTGAGTTTGAGGGGCTTAAATTTGTAGCGATTAACCAGCAAGCTGATGAAACTCCACTTGATGAAAAAACTCAAGAAGAGTTTGCACCTATCTTAGCACAATTTAAAGAACTTTTAAAAGATGAAGTTGATGATGTGCGCGCTACTTCAAGGCTAAGTGAAAGCCCAAGTTGTATAGTGTATGATAAAAACAAGCCAGATTTTGCTATGCAACAACTCCTAAAACAAATGGGACAAGAGCAGCACATCAAGCCTATCTTAGAACTTAACCCAAAACACCCTATCTTTGAAAAGCTCAAAAATAACCCAACTTATGCTCCTGACATAGCTGAAATTCTTTTAACTATGGCAAAACTAAGCGAGGGTATGGGGATAGAAAACCCAGCCCAGTTTAATCAAAGCTTAAGTAAAATCGTTTTGAAGGCCTTGCAATGATTCAAAGCGTAATGATTAGCGAGGAAATTTTAAAGGATTATCAAATCTTTGATATACGCAATAAAAGCGAATGGAGAGAAAGCGGAGTGATAGAAGGAGCCGTGCTTTTAAGCTTTAATCTAAGCAATGGCTCGCCAAATCCAGATTTTATCAAAGAATTTCAAAGACTAAGAGATGAAAGCAAAACTCAAGCCCTTGTGTGCGCAAGTGGCTTTCGCTCCGCTGCTGCAGCAAATTTAATCAAAGCAAAACTTGGTATAGACACAATTAATCTTAAAGGCGGAATGCACGCTTTGCTTGATGAGGGCTATAAAAGCGTGCCTTATAGAGGGCAGGATTTAGTATGAGCGTGGGTATTTATATACTTATTGCTGCTGTGGCTTTTTTAGTGCTTTATTTTGCTATCAAAAAACTCACTTTGCAAATCGATGAAAAAGCCCTTTTAGAGCCTATAAAAACGAGCTTGTATCCTGAATTTTGTGATTTTATCGATGAGAAAATAGGCGAGCTTAAAAGCCAAATAGAAGCTGATTTAAGCTTGCTTAAAGATGAAAATTTAAGGGCTGAATTTTTAGAAAAACTAGGGGATTTAAGCAGAAAGCTTACCTTTATACAAACGATGAATTTAAGCAAAAAAAATGATGAAGTGTGGCAAAATGAGCTTTTTGAGTTTTTAAAAACACTTGAAAGTGTGATAGAAACATATCTTAAAGATGGCGAAGCAAAAGCTGATGAGCTAAGAATAACACTTATGGATAAATTTAAAAGTCTGCAAGAAAAGCAAGCTTAAATTCATCTTTTTTAATCTTTATCAATTCATTTTTACTCAAAGCTTAGCTTTGATTTTGCGCCTTAATTTTTCATTTTTATCAAAAAAAATGTTCCTTTATGAAAAGATATTTTATTTTTATTGATAAATTTTATTTCTTTTTAAACTTTATCAACCTATAATAGATTTACTTTTTATTTAAAAGGAGTTTAAAATGAAAAAGAGTATTTCTCTCTTGTCTGCATTGATACTCAGCTCAAGCTTGAGTGCAGCATCTTTAGTTGAGGAAGCCAAAAGCTTCAATCTCTTACCCCTACCGCAAAATCAAGCCGAAGTTGATCTTGTACTTAAAGAAAACGGCTTAGAAGCAAGTAAATTTAGCGTAGAAAAAGCCGAGCTTGGCAAAAAGTTGTATTTTGAGCCTAGACTTTCAAAAAGTGGTATCATTTCTTGTAATACCTGTCATAACTTAGGCTTAGGTGGAACAGACGGCGTTTCAGCAGCTGTTGGGCATAAATGGGCGAGCAACCCTCATCACCTTAACTCTCCAACGGTGTATAATTCAGTGCTTAACACAACACAATTTTGGGACGGAAGAGCTAAAACTCTAGCCGATCAAGCCAAAGGACCTATCGAGGCTGAACCTGAAATGGCAACTCCAGCTAAACTTGCTGTAGAAAAAATTTCATCTTTGCCTGAATATGTAAGCGAATTTAAAAAGATTTACGGCAGAAGTGGCGTTAATTTTGATAATATCGCTGATGCGATAGCTAATTTTGAGCGAACCCTCATCACTCCATCTCGCTACGATAAGTTCTTAAGAGGCGATGAAAAAGCTTTGACTAAGGAAGAACAAGCCGGACTTAAACTTTTTATCGATAAAGGCTGCGTAAGCTGCCATAATGGTATAAATTTGGGCGGCTCTATGCAAGCATTTGAAGTAGCTAGCCAATATAAATTCGCAAATCTTGGGGATTTTAAAGGCGATGAAAACGGACTTGTAAAAACTCCAACTTTAAGAAATATCGCTGAAACAGCTCCGTATTTTCACAATGGAGCCATTTGGTCTTTGCAAGAAGCCATTAAAGAAATGGGAAGCGTGCAACTTGGCATAGAAATCAGCAACAAAGAAGCAAAAAGCATAGAAAAATTCCTTCATGCTTTAAGCGGGGAAAAGCCACAAATTTCTTATCCTCAGCTTCCAATCTCAACTGATAAAACACCAAAACCTCAGCTTTAAAAGCAAGTACTTTTACCATTCTTCATTGAATGGTAAAAGTTTTGTAAATATTTATAAAACAAGTTAAAAATTTGTTATAATTCGCAAGCAAAAATATAAATTTTTCTACAATTACATAAAATATTTTACTTTTAAATTTGATTGAAAAATAAAATATATTTTTAAATTTATGTTCTATAAGGAGTTTGCCTTGCTTAAAAAGCTTGACTTAAACGAGTATAAAAAGATCATTACTTTAATTTTTATGGTGATTTTAGCCTATATTTTGGTGGTATTTTCTCAACTTGCAACGATTTTGGCTGGGGTGGCGATCTTACTCATCGGTATGATGAATTTAAGCACTGGTTTTAAGGCTTTTGGTGGTGGTTTTCTTGAAAAAATTCTTGCTAAATTTACAGATACTAAGCTTAAAAGCACTTCTTTTGGGGCTATTAGCACGCTTATTATGCAGTCTTCTTCTTTGGTTTCTGTCATTACTATCTCTTTTCTTTCAGCTGGACTTATCACACTTGTGCAAGGCATTGGCATTATCTTTGGTGCAAATTTAGGCAACACAGCAAGTTCATGGATCATCGTGGGCTTAACTAGCACTAAAATTTCTACACTTGCTGTGCCTTTAATCGTGATTGGGGTTTTGCTGTATTTTCAACAAGATAGCTTGTTTAAGGGCTTGGGTTCGATTTTTATCGGTATTGGTTTTTTCTTTTTGGGTGTGGATTATATCAAAAATGGCTTTGAAAATGTAAAAGAAATTTTAAATTTAGCTCGTTTTAATTTTGAAGGCTTTAAAGGCATTCTCATTTTTGCAGCACTTGGAGCCTTGCTTACTGGCGTGATACAATCAAGCACAGCAACAATAGCTCTTATCATCTCAGCCCTACTTTCAGAGCAAATCAGCTACGAAAACGCCCTAGCAGCCACACTTGGCACAAGTGTAGGTGGCGTCGTTACCGCACTTTTAGCCTCGCTTGGCACAAACATAGAAGGCAAAAAACTTGCTTTTGCAAACTGCATTTTTAACTTTGCTATCGCTATTATCGTGCTGGCGATTTTTCCGTATTTTGTGCGTTTGGTTGATCTTATCGCTAGTTTGCTTCATATCTCACAAGATAATCTCACGCTTAAAACGGCTTTATTTCATACCTTGTTTAACCTTATCGCTATCATCATCTTTACGCCTTATAGCGAAAAAATCGTCCGCTATCTTAACAAAAAGATCAAAGCACCAAAAGACAAAAACAAAGACAAGCCACTTTATCTTGATGAAAACTTGATTAAGTATAGCGACACAGCCATTGCTGCCCTTGAAAAAGAAAGTATGCATTTGTATGAAAACACCTCAACAATCATCATCTATACCATAGGCTTAAGTCGTGGCGATATATCAAGCTCAAAGAGTTTTGATGAGATTATCAAGGCTAAAAAATGGGTGAATAAAAATGTGGATTTGGATTATTTATACAAAAGCAAGATTAAGGTGCTTTTTGAAGCTATTATCGACTTTTCAACAAAAGTGCAACTTTATGTTGATGATGAAGCCAAAAATAATAGAATTTTCCAGCTCAAACTCGCTGCTAAACACCTCAGCGAAGCAAGCAAAAATCTTAAAATCATTCAAGGCAATATGAAAAAATACGCCAACTCAAACAACCCTGATCTAGCCTCGCAGTATCATTTTATGAGGATTAACCTAGGCGAGCTTTTAAGAAGCGTAGAGGAGCTAAGAAAAGTCGATGAAGAAAAGGCGTATTTGATCGTTAAAAACTTTGAAAAAGCCAAAATTATGCTTAAAGAAGTGGATAATGAGTCTTTAAAACAGATTGAAAATCTCATCTCAAAAGGCAAAATTAGCACCGCAGAAGGCATTTCTATACTCAATGATACAGCCTTTAGCGCAAAAATAGCTGAAGAGATCATCGAAGCTATAGAAATCATCTTTACTAAAGATGAATGGGAGAAAAAAGCAGAAAAAAATGACAAAGCTTAAGCATAAAAGCAATAAAAATTTAAAAAATTTGAAAGCAAGCTTATAAAAACTTGCTTTCATTCAAAATTTGTGAAAGAGATGAAGTTATGCAGGGCTTAGAATTTGTATTTAAACTCTACATAATAATTTCTGCCATCAGCTGGCAATACCGAAGTCGTAGTAACACCTGTTGTTTGGTTTGTGCTCGTGCTTTGTGAAAGATAGTATTTGTAATCAAAGAGATTTTTCACACCTGCAAAAATACTAAGCTTCTCATAAGTATAAGTTGCTCCTATATCAGTAACGAAATGTTCTTTGATCCAGTATTGATTGTTTTGATCCTCTCTTGCTTTTGAAGCATAGATCAAGTCAGCAAACACTCTTAAATCACTAATGATCTCATAATCAGCCCCAACACTTACCTTATAAGCTGAAACAAAAGGAATTCTTTTCTTGTCTAAATCTCCTCCTGAAATACGTGCATCAACATAAGAGAAATTCTCATAAAAACTAAAACCATCAAAGTCTTGTCTAGCGTTGATATCTACACCATAGCGGATTGTTTTGTCAAGATTGTAAAAGCCAAAGCCATTTTGAGATAAGTGGAAATTTGAACCGCTTGATCTTGAGGTGATCTCATCTTTGCTTTGAGTATAATAAAGTGCTACATCAAGCCCATAAAAACCAAAAAGATAATCACTCATTCCAAGTTCGTAAGTATCATAAGTTTCTGATTTTAAGTTATCATTCATTGAATATTGTGTTACATTATTTACCCTTCTGCTTTGTCTAAACTGATAAGGCGTTGGCGAGATATAACCTCGTTCGTATTTGGCATAAAAACGTCCAGTGTCAGAGTAAGCAAAGCTTGGAGTAAGCTCTAAGGCGAAGTTGTTGCTATTTGTATCAAAAACACTTCTATAGCTTTGCACACCTACACTAGTTACGCTTCTACTTGATTGATCGTATTTTGCATACTCATATCTTGCCCCACCACTTAACGCAAAAAAATCATTAAATTGATGTGAATCAAGAGCAAAGATAGAATGCGTATCTTTTCTATCATCAGCCCAAACATTTGAAAAGCTATTACTGAAGGTAACTGATTTGTGTCGTTCAAAGTTATATCCAAAGACAAAATATGAGTTTTGCATATAATCAATCTTTGATTTAAGGCTTATGCCTTGCACGCTATCTTCAAAATTTCCGCTACTAAAAAAGCCGGTATCACCTTCTGCAATATCAACTTGTTGTTTTTGCCAAAACGCTTGTGCGTTAATATCCCATATATCACTTAGACTAACTTTATATTCAGTATTAAACTCTGGGCGAGTAATGTTATAAGAGTTGTTTGTGCTTCCTCTTTGCTTAGGATTGTCTTCAGCCTGAGCCTTTGTGATTGAATCTGTGCTTTTTGCGCTATCCTTAAAATACCCAAAACCAAAATTCAAGCTTTGTCTATCATCTATATCAACATAAAGCTTTGTTTTTGCATAAAAGCCATTATCTTTATCGCCATCTCTATAACCTTCTCCACCAAAACCGCTGATATTGGCTGAAAAAGCTAAATTTTGACTGATTTGATTTGAAAAGTTTAGATTAAGATGAGAAGAAGCATTACCGCTATCAAAAATTTGTTCTTTAAAACTTATAGAAGCTTGAGGGGTTTTGTTTTTCTTGGTAATGATGTTAATTGCCCCCCCCCTCGTGCCATTTCCGTAAAGCACAGCTCCACCGCCAGGGATAATCTCAATGCGTTCTATATCTTCAATCGCTACGCTATCAAGCGGACTTATCGTTACGCCAGCTGCATGTAGCTTTTCTTGATCAAGCACATTCAGTGTTACACCATCTATCATCACCTTAACAGCAGCATTGGCTCTATTACCTTGCCCTCTCATATCTACATTGGTGCTTTTATTGGTAAAATTTCCAGTTCTATTAAACTGCACGCCAGCTTGACGACTCAAAGCCTCTTCAACAGAGGTATAGCCTTTATCCTCAAGATCTTTACCTGAAATAACGATAACATTTCTTAAATTACTATCAGCATCTTGTTCAAAACCAGTCGCAGAAATGACAACATTATCTGTCTTTAAAGCCGTTTCTGCTAAAGCTAAATGAGCTAAAAGTATAGAAGAATACGCTAAGGTTTTTGATATTTTCATATTTTTCCTTAAAAAATAAAATCTCAAAATTATGTTATAGCTGATAATAACTAATATCATAATATTGACGAAAAATTATAAAAATAAAAGGATTAAAAGTAACTTAAACTTGAAAAGAAAATTTTAATTTTAATACAAATTTTCTTTTTCATTTATACTCAAGATTGGTTTTTAATTTTATGTAACAATTTTGTGTTTGAAAGCTTTTGAATTGCCCTTGCAAGCTGTTCTTAATCATCTGCTTTAAAAAGCACTTTACCTTTGATGATATGGGCTTTAAGTTCGCCAAATAGCTTATCATTTGCATACAAGCTTGTTTTTACAGGATAAAAACTCGTTTTTTCATCAAAAAGCACGAGATTAGCAAGCTTTCCAACAGCTATTTTACCGCTGTTTAAGCCTAAAAACTGAGCTTGGTTAAAGCTTGTATAATCACAAAGTTCTTCCCAGCTCATAAAGCCTTCTTTGACTAAAAAAGTATAGCAAAGACTTATATATTCGCAGATTGAATGAATTCCAAAGGCAGCTTCATTAAAGGCTAAGTCTTTAAAAGTGATTGATTTTGGGCTATGATCTGCACTTAAAAAGCTGATTTTACCAGCTTTTAAGGCTTGTTTTAACGCGTAAGCATTTTCTTTGCTTCTTAAAGGTGGCATAAGTTTAGCAAAGCTGTTAAAGCCCTTGCACGCCTCATCGCTTTTAAGCAGATGATGAATACTAACTTGTGTCTTATCTTTTGCGTCTAATAAATGCAAAGATGAAGCAAGGCTTAGCTTATCATACACTAGTTCAACGCCATAAAACTCAGCAATTTGCTTCATTTTTGCTACCTCGCTAAGCTCTCCTACTTCACTAATGCCAACAAGTCCTAATTCAAAGCTTGTAGGGCTGTCATTCATCACGCCATTATCATCAAAATGCGCTTCAAAACAAAAGCTAAAGATAGGAATTTTTTTCATCAAAGCATATTGCATACTCATTCTTAAAGAATTCGCATCAAGCGAGCTTTGAAGCTCCAAAGCCTTTGCTCCTTTGTTGATTAAAGTGGCTAAATTTTTAATCTTTTTTTCATCATCAAGCACATTTATGCTTGGGAAAATTTCTATAAGATTGTGCTTTAAAGCTTGTAAAAACAAAGCAAAGCTTTGGGTATCAAAGTTCATCTTATCGCGAAGCATGATAGATGATATGCCAGATTTTAAGCATTCGTTTTGCAAAAGCTCTAAATTTTCAAGACTAAAGGTATCATTTTTGAGATTGACATTAAGATCGATAAAAGAAGGAAGTAAGCTTAAATCATTTGCATAAAGCACTTCTTCATCATTTTTGGGGCTTAAATTTGGTGCGATTTGTGCGATTGTTTCGCCTTCAATCCTTACATCAGCTTGCTCTTGTCCGTAAATTTTAGCATTTTTAATGAGCATGGCAGTCATTCCTTCGCAGTTTTGATTAAAAAATATTGTAGCATAAGTGCGTATCAATTTGTATTATTTTTAGCCCTAAGCTTTGGTATTTTTTATATCAAGTAAAAACTTTAAGGCATTTAAACTAATTTTTGTAAAAATGCCCTACTTTCGGATTCAATTTGCTTAATATCATCGATGATTGCGTCATGAGTTTGCTTATCAATCATCGTTTGTTCGCAAAGTTTAAGTGAGCTTTGCACTTTTTCTTCGATGAGTTTTTTGCTCTTTTCAAGCTCTTGTGCTGAGATAAATTTTGAAATGACAGCTTTAATCTGCTCGTTATGTGCATATAAATTTGAGATTGGATCTTGATTGTTGATATGATCTTTAGCCTGATTTAAACTCAAATACACGCTTGATTTGTAAAGTATATGCTCGATCTTAACAGCACTTTGCACCAAATTTTGAGCAAAATGTTGAAATTCTTGATTAAGATTTAAACTATTGGTTTTTAGCTCTTCAAAAGCCGAGCTAAAGCGAGAAATTTTTTCTTCAGAATCACGAGCTATAGAAAACACCTTTTGCGTGCCTTGCTCGACATCATCGAAGTTTTGTTGCATAGCTGCGATAGCTGCGCTGATCTCAGTGGTTGATTTTTGCGTTCTTTCGGCTAAATTTCGCACCTCATCAGCCACTACCGCAAAGCCTCTACCATGCTCGCCAGCACGCGCTGCTTCAATGGCTGCGTTTAGTGCTAAAAGATTGGTTTGCTCGGCTATATCTTTAATCACCTCAACAATCATTGAAATGCTTTTGGAACTTTGGGCAAACTCTTGCACGCTTTCTTGGCTTGAACTTGCCACTTCGCTTAAAAGATGAATGAAGCTTTGCAAAGCATCAACTTCATCTGCACTCGTTTTTGAGATATCTAAAATCGAGCTGATATTTTCGCTCACTACTCGCATAGAGTTTATATCATCATTAAGCGAAGATGAAATTTGGGCTAAATCTGTGTTTTGATTGCTTAAGCTAAGATCAAGCAAGGTTTTAGAAAGAGCATTTTTAAAAAAGGTTTTGGCTGTTTTTTCTATATCGCTTAAGGCTTCATTTGTAAAGTCTATGTTTCGCACAAAAATGCCTTTTAAGCCCTTTCTCAAAGCTTTTCGGTAGAACTCGTGTTTTGAAGAGCAAGTGATAGAAGTGTTAATCTCTCTTAAATACGCTTCTAAGCCGTCTATGGTATTGTTTAAATTGTCGCAAAACTCGATCAGCTTTTTATTTGCAGAGTCTAAATATACTATTCTTCCGTCAAAATTGCCATTTTTAAGCTCTCTTGAAAGCTCTAAAAGCTTAGTGATAAGTTTTTCATCTTTTTGATATGAAAATAAAGCTAAAGCACAAAGCAAAACTCCAATACAAAGCAAACCAGCAAATACAAAATACTGCATAATCAAAGCAAACACAAAACAAGCAGCGAAAAAAATAAGTTGTGCGTATATAATCTTTTTCATCATCTTGCCTTAAATTTCATTTCTTTGTAGTCTAAAAATCAGCTCATTATAACTCATATTATAGCCTTTGATTATATCTTCAAGCTCTTTTACACCAGCTTCTAAGCCGTGTTTTTCTTCATAATCTTTTACTTTTTTATACACATCACTCATTAAACCAAGATATTTGCGATTTGGCGCACGTCTAACAGAATAATACCCGATAATCTCGCCTTTTTCATTATGAGAAGGTGTGATATTTGTAAAAACCCAATAAAATCCACCATTTTTACGCTTGTTTTTTACAAAAGCAAAAAATTCCTTATCATCTTGTATATAATCCCAAAGTACCTTAAATGCTGCTTTTGGCATATCAGGATGACGGATAATGTTGTGATTTTTATGGATAAGTTCTCTTATAGAATACCCAGAATAAAAAACAAAATCATCATTTGCGTAGGTTATATAGCCTTTTAAGTCCGTTTTTGAAGTGATTAAGGTTGTGTCTTTAACTATGATTTCGTCCATTATAAAACCCTATTTTTAAAATGTTTAATTAAATATTTTTTTACAAAAATGATATGTAGTATATAAAAATATATATAAAATTTATCTTTAAATACCTTAGTTTTAAAACTATTTTTCTTTAAAAGTGTTGATTTTAATCATTTTTTACAATAATACACAAAAGCTGGCGGGATATTTTGCCACACAATCTTAGAAATTTTTACTTCTTTAAATAAAGAAAAAAGTTGCTTTTTAAAACGTCTTGCTGCAAGAGTTGGAAGCACATATGCAAAAGTAGAAAAATATCCTCCTTCACTTAAACTTTCATAAAGCACATTCAAAAGCCTTTCTTGCTCTTTTGGCTTCAGCAAAGCCCAAGGAATACCTGAAACTATAGTATCAAGACTTTTTATGTTTCTTTTTTGCATAAATTCTTTTAAATGATATGCTGAATTCACTTCTATATCGAGATTTTCAAAACGTTCTTGAAGTTTTTGAGCCATTTTCTGATCGATTTCTATCGCAAAAAAATTCGCCTCGTTTTTTTTCTTTTTTAAAATTTGTTTGGTAAAAGCACCTGTTCCAGCACCTATTTCAACGATATTATCCGCTTCTTTAAGTCCTATATTTTCAGTGATAATAAAAGCAAGCTTGCCTGAACTTGAACACAAAGCTCCAACTTGCTTAGGATGTCTAACATAACGATAAATAAACATTATCTACCTTTTTAAGCTTAAAATTAAAATGCGTCGCCATTATATATAATAAAAGTGAATTAAATGTGAAAATTTAATCTGCTTATTATAAAAAATTTGTTAAGATATGCGGATTTTTTATTGGTAAAGACAAAAAACTTTAAGGAAAAATATGCATGGGAAGATAATGGTATATATGGATTCTACTGGACGTGGAACGGTGATGAATTTAGCTAAAGTTTTTTTTGACTTTAACAGACAAAATTGGCATGATAAAAAATCAATGCCAAGTGCTGGCGTTTTTGTTGAATTTAACGCCGATGGAAAAAGAATCACAAGCTTAAAACCTTCAAAATATCAAGAATTTAAAGAAGGTGATTTTATCACAGAGCAAGATTTTTGGCGAACTGATAGCGATGATGCGCTTGAAGATGTGCAAAATTCAAGACGCAGTGCTTATATCACACAGCTTTTTAGAACGACTGATTTTGATAGCATTGATCATATCCCTTTATCTATGACTATACCCCAAGCGATTCAAAAATACTTTGAAGGCGAAATTCTCTCCGTTGAAGCCTTAAAGGTAAATATGGAAAACAACGATAAAGAAGCCCCTTGCATACTTGATTTTTTCATCATCAAACGCTTTTTAAATAAGGCTTTTGATACGCTCATTTTTATGGATAATTCTATCAATCAAACCCAATTTGCCACACTCAAAAGCATTACAATGCACCTTGAAAACTCATTCAATGATATGAGAGATAAACAAAAACTCCTTAACACAACGCGAATTTTTAATGAAATTTTTCTTTCAGTGCAATGTCATTATCAAGCTCTAGTTGCTACAATAGATACAAGAAAAAACCGCCTCACATCAAATGAACATCAGCTTCGCACCGCACAAACTGAAATGCGCTTACTCACTTCTAAGCCAAAGCCTGATCCAGACAAAATCAAAGCCAAACAAGACAGAATGGACGAGCTAATCAAAGAAATCACTTATTTTAAAGAAACTTTAACGCGTTTGGAGGGCTTAAGAAATGATTTTTATAAAAAAAATCTTAGTCTTTTTGAAAACGCCTTTAAACTTTCAAGGGAAAAACTTTTTCAAAAAATCATCACAGGGCTGAATTTGTGCGCAACTATCATGGATACTAAAATTTGGAGCATTGCGCTCAAATCTTCTGGAGTGAAAAACTCATATTTTTCAAGAAACAACACAGAACATTCTTTTTGCGCTTTATCCTTTGCTGAACTTTATCTAAGCCGTCTTGATAAGGCTTCTTTAAATCCAAGCGATCAAAAGCTTTATGCGTATTTGCAAAAGATCAACAAAGAGCATGGTAAAAAATTTCTTGTTGTTACAAGCGATCTTGAACTACTTACAAAGATCAAAATTCAAGTCTTCACGCTCAATCCTTACTTTATCGTCAAATATGCTCCAAAAAAGGTAAATTACCAATCCTTAATGCGTGATAACACCTTTGATATGGTATATATCGATGAAAAAACAGCATGGGAAAATGCAGCTGATATTATCCTTGAAGGTAAGCATTTTGATAAATACGGCAAGACTAAATTTAAGCTTATTTAATCAAGCATAAAGAAAAATTTGCTATAATTTCTTAGCCTGAATGGCTCGTATTAATGTTAAAGAGGATCCAACACATTTTTTTTACTGCGATTGTGCGAATGCTCTGTGTTCTGTGACTTCGTTTGAGTGTCTTAAAAAACGCGAGAAGCTGCAGCCTTAAGTGTTTGCCTAGTGGTTTTCTTGACTTTTTGGGGTCAGATCTTAGCAAACGACCATTTGGGTTTCATTTGGAGCGATATTTATGAAAATTTTAATCTTAGGCAGTGGGGCTAGAGAGTATTCTATCGCTTTAGCTTTAAAGCAAAGTCCCAAAAACATAGAACTTTTTTTTGCGCCCGGTAACGCAGCTACAAGCGAGCTTGGCACAAATTTAAATTTAAAAGACATAAACGTCATCGCAAGCTATGCAAAAGCAAAGGAATTTGATCTTTGTATAGTCGGCGGTGAAAGCTTTTTAGCACAAGGTGTGGTTGATCTTTTTAGACAAAATAATATCCCTATTTTTGGACCAACAAAAGCTGCGGCTATGCTTGAAATTTCAAAGTCTTTTATGAAAAGTTTTTTAAAAAAACACAAGATCAAAACGGCAAAATTTCTCAACACAAGCGATTTGCAAAAAGCAAAAGCTTTTATCAAAACACTCACACCGCCAATCGTCATCAAAGCTGATGGTTTATGTGCTGGCAAAGGCGTTATCATCGCACAAAGCTATGAAGAAGCCTTTAAAGCAAGCGAAGATATGCTTAGTGGCAAAAGCTTTGGCGACGCAGGCAAACTTATCGTTATCGAAGAGTTTTTAGATGGCTTTGAATTAAGCGTATTTGCGGTGTGTGATGGCACGGATTTTGTGCTTTTGCCGGTTGCTCAAGATCATAAAAAACTCAAAGACAATGATAAAGGACCAAACACAGGAGGTATGGGAGCTTACGCACCAAGCACCTTAGCTGATGAAAACTTACTAAGACGCATTCAAAGAGACATCATCATACCAACGCTAAATGGCATGAAAGCCGATGGTAATGAATTTAATGGCGTGCTTTTTGCTGGCATTATGGTTGTTAATAACAAGCCTTTTGTTTTGGAATACAATGTGCGTTTTGGCGACCCAGAATGCGAAGTGCTTATGCCTTTGCTTGACGATCCTTTAGAACTTATCTTAGCGTGTGTTGAAAAAAGACTTAAACACACACAGATTAAAATTAAAGATGAATTTGCTGTGGGTGTGGTGTGTGCGAGTAAAAATTATCCTTATTCAAGCTCTGAAAAAACGCCTATTTATATCAAAGAAATTCCAGAAAATACCCATATTTCTTACGCTGGAGTGAGTTTAGAAAACGGACAGCTTTTTGCTGATGGAGGCAGAGTGCTTGTGTGTGTTGGACTTGGCAAAAGCATACAAGAAGCTCGAAATAAAGCTTATGAACTTTGCGAAAATGTGGAATTTGAAGGAAAACAATACAGAAAAGACATAGCTTTTCAGGTTTTAAAATGAATAATGATATACTTGACAAGCTTGACAGGGAAGGCTTAAAAATAGCTAGCATTGGCAAAAGGGTGCTTGCCTTTTTGGTTGATGATTTTATTTTAAGCCTAATCGTTTTCTTTGTCTTTTACGAGCAACTTAGCAATGCTAAAGATAGTCTTGAGATGATGAATATGCTTGCAAATTATAGCTTTGCACTTGTATTTTTGCAATTTTGCTACCACACTCTTTTCATCTCTTTTTATGGCGCTACGCTTGGAAAAATGCTGTGTAAAATCGCTGTGGTTGATCAAGCTTTATTTGATAAGCCAAATTTAGCCCAAAGTGCTTTAAGAGCAGTAGTTAGGCAAATCAGCAGCTCAGCTTTTTTTCTTGGCTTTGCATGGGCTTTGGGAAATGATCTGAAAAAAACATGGCAAGATTATGTTGCTAAAACTTTGGTGATCGAGCTTGCGTAAAATTAGCTTTGTGCTTTTGTCTTTATGCTTTTTTTTAGAAGCAGCGCAAGTTGATTTTTATGCTAAATCCGTGCAAAAAGAAGGCGAGCTTATCAAGGCTAACGATGAAGTTTTAATCTTTTCTGATTTGTATTTTATCAAGGCTGATAAAGCTATATACAACGAAACAAGCAAAGAAGTCGAGCTTTTTGGTGATATTAGTGTTTTAAGAGGCAAAGAAGAGCGATCTACAGCGTGTTATGCAAAGCTTAATCTTGAAAACAACGAAGCTAATTTTGAAAACTTTTTTTTTGCAAATAACGATCTTGAAGTATGGTTTCAAAGCCAAAAAAGCGAACTCAATGATAAAAATTTCATAGGACAAAACTCCATCGTATCAAGCTGTAATGTCGAAAATCCGGATTGGCAGCTTAAATTTAGTGAAGGCGAGCTTAACAGAGAAAATAACTTTTTACATATTTATAATGCTAAACTTTATGTGAAAAATATCCCGATTTTTTATCTGCCTTATTTTGGTTTTAGCGTTGATACCTCAAGAAAAAGCGGACTTTTAATCCCAAAGATAGAGTTTAACAGAAATGATGGCTTGTTTTATGAACAGCCCATTTATCTTGTTTTTGATGAGCATTATGATATAGAATTTGATCCACAAATTAGAGCTCAAAGAGGCATTGGGGTGTATTCTACCTTGCGTTTTATGGACTCAGCTTACTCAAGTGGTGAGCTTAATGCTGGATATTTTAGAGAAAGAAAGGATTATTTTGAAAAAGAAGGCTTAAAAAATCAAAGTCATGATGGCGTGGAGCTTAAATACCTTAGGCAAGATTTTTTAAAAAATTACTTTGCTCTTGGAGACAATTTTCAAGAAGGCTTGTGGCTTGATGCGATTTATCTTAATGATGTGGATTATTTGAATTTGGGGCGTAGAGATTATAGAGATTTAACCTCACTTGCAACTTCAAAGATGAATTATTTTTTAGCTGATGAAAATAATTATTATGCTGCTTATGCAAGGTATTATATCGATACCTCAGCCATTAGCAATGCTGCAACTTTGCAAGAATATCCTTCTTTTCAATACCACCGCTTTTTAGACGGAATTTTTGATAATATATTTCAGTATTCTTATGATGGCACTTTTAACCGCTATTATAGAAGTGAGGGCGTGTATGCAAATTTTATGAATGCAAATTTGCCACTGACTTACCACCAAGCACTTTTTGATGATTTTTTGCAGTTTAATTTCACTGAAACTTTTATCGCTTCTTTTGCAGACTATACAAGGAGAACAAGAGGTAAGGATAAAGAATACTTAATTCAAAATTATCACAACCTTGCTTTATATACTGATCTTGCAAAAGCATACAACAACTTTTACCATACTTTAAATTTAGAACTTGATTATGTTTTAAGAGGAGCAAGCACCGGAGAAATCACTCAGGATTTTTTGCGTCCCACAGACTTTGATGATGGCTTAAATCTTAAGATTAGTCAATACTTTTACAACAAAGAAGCTGAAAAAAAACTCAAACATCGCCTGAATTTCAACTATGATACCAAAACTCAAAAATTTACAGATTTTCAAAATTTAATGCAGTATTTTTTTGCTGAGAATTTTTCTGTGAGTAATGAAGCTGAATATTCTTACTCGCAAACTCGTTTTACAAAAGTTATTAGTCAAATTGATATGAATTTACAAAAATTTAATTTTAATTTTACCCATGCTTACAAAAATGATGCGAGCGAAAACTTAACCAGCACAAAGCACAGCTTCATAGGAGCGAGGGTGGATTATTCGCCAAATATTAACTATAAGCTTTTTTCAGGAGTGTGGTTTGATACACAAAGAGCACATTTAAATGCTTGGGAAGTAGGCTATACTTTTCAGCGAAAGTGTTGGAATTATTCTATAGTCTATAAAGAACGAATTGATCCACAACTTACAAGTGCTGGAATTAATGCAAAATCTAAAAATGGCGTATATTTTGTGTTTAATTTCTACCCAATAGGTGGCGTGCAGTATGACTTTTCTTTACAAGAAAATGAAAGTCAAGTCGGTAGTTTGTAGCGCGTGTTTAGACAAAGTTATCTTTTTTTGGGTATAAATTATAACGAGCGATGAAAGAAAAGCTTGTTAAGCTTTTGATGAAAAATTTAACAAGCTTTGTTCTCATTCATCGTTAAATTTTAAAGGAGAAACGATGACATATAGCATAGAGCTGAATAATCATCTTGAAATTTTTGATATTGACAAGGTAGCAAAACAAGCCAGTGGAGCTGTTTTGATGCGTCAAGGCAAAAGCGTGGTTTTAGCCACAGTTGCAAGGGAAAATACACCAGTTGAGGAAGATTTTTTGCCCTTAACTGTGCAGTATATCGAAAAAGCATATGCGGCTGGAAAAATTCCAGGCGGATATATCAAGCGAGAAACCAAACCAAGCGATGCTGAAACACTTACAGCGCGCATTATCGACAGAAGCTTAAGACCACTTTTTCCAAAAGGTTATGCTTATCCTACACAAATCGTTGTTATGGTGCTTTCAGCTGATAGCGAAGTTGATCTTCAAGTAATGAGCTTAAATGCAGCAAGCGTGGCTTTATATTTAAGTGATATAGAGATAAAAGCTCCTGTTTGCGGAGTAAGAATAGCGCAAATTGAAGGTGAGTTTATCTTAAATCCAACTTGCTCTGAACTTAAAAAAAGCAATCTAGATCTCTATCTAGCTGGCGTTAAAGATGAACTTTTGATGATAGAAATGAGAACTTTACCAAGCTATGATACTGAAAATTTAGCTCTTGAGAGTAATTTTGCTGAGAATTTAACAAGCGGCATGCAAAATATGAATGAATTAAGCGAAGATGCGATGATTAAGGCTTTGGAATTTGGTATGCAAGCTATAGAAAATGGCTCAAATGCTTATGAAGAAGCCTTTAACAAACACAAAAAACAAGGTGAAATTGAACTTAAAATCATAGAAGAGCACAGTGAGCTTGCTGAGTATATCGAAAAAAATTATTCTAACGAAATCAAAGCCGCTCTTTATCAAATGGCAAAAAGCGAAAGAGCTGTCGAGCTTGAAAAAATCGCCCAAATCATACTTAAAAGCAAGGCAAGCGAAGATAAAGAAGCGATAATGAGTGCTTTAAATAAAGTTAAAAGAAAATTTGTAAGATCAGGTATCATCAATGAAGGCAAAAGAGCTGATGGTAGAAGCTTAGATGAGGTGCGACCTATCAGCATAGAAACAAATTTATTGCCTAACGCACATGGTTCTTGTCTTTTTACAAGAGGACAAACTCAAGCCCTTGTGGTAGCGACTTTAGGCACAGATGCGGACGCTCAAATGATTGATTTGCTTACCGAAAAAACAAGTATAAGCGAAAGATTTATGGTAAATTACAATTTTCCGGGCTTTTCAGTAGGCGAAGCAAGCCCTATGAAAGCACCGGGTAGAAGAGAGCTAGGGCATGGAAATCTAGCAAAAAGAGCTTTATATCCTAGTGTTGATGAAAATTATCCTTATGTGATCCGTCTTGTATCTGAAATTTTAGAAAGCAATGGCTCAAGCTCTATGGCAAGCGTGTGTGGCGGGGCTTTGGCATTAAGAGCAGCTGGGGTAAAAACAGCTAAGCTTGTAGCTGGAGTAGCGATGGGGCT
Source organism: Campylobacter sp. MIT 12-5580 (assembly GCF_005406235.1). Classification (NCBI taxonomy): domain Bacteria; kingdom Pseudomonadati; phylum Campylobacterota; class Epsilonproteobacteria; order Campylobacterales; family Campylobacteraceae; genus Campylobacter; species Campylobacter sp. MIT 12-5580. Next base: position 153,793 of record NZ_NXLK01000003.1, on the reverse strand, counting down.
TGTGTTTGAAGAAGGAAAAACAGCTGTTTTAACCGATATTATGGGCTTAGAAGATCATGATGGGGATATGGACTTTAAAGTCGCTGGAAGCAAAGATGGCATTACAGCCTTGCAAATGGATATCAAACTTGGTGGTATAGACAAAAACACATTACAAAGAGCTTTATTGCAAGCTAAAGACGCAAGATTACACATACTAAACATCATGGAAGAAGCTGAAAAAGAAATCGTTATCAACGAAGAAATTTTACCAAAACTTGAGCTTTTCAGCGTTGATCCTTCAAAAATCGTTGAGATTATCGGACAAGCAGGCAAAACTATCAAAGAAATCATTGAAAAATTTGAAGTAGCAATCGATCTTGACAGAGACAAAGGCGAGGTAAAAATCGCTGGAGCCAAAAACGAACAGGTTAAAGCTGCAAAAGATTATATCATCAACATCGTTTCAAAAGAAAGCAAATTTGATAAAAAACGAGGCTTTAAAAAAGATCATTTGCCTTTTGAGATAGGCGAAGTTTTTGAAGGCAGGGTTAAAAATATCGCTCCTTTTGGGGCTTTTATCGAGCTTAGAGACGGCGTTGATGGGCTTTTGCATAGCTCTAAAATCAAAGGTGATTTAAGAGAAAATGATCTTATCCGTGTCAAAGTAAATGAACTCAAAAACGGCAAGGTATCTCTTGATCTTGCTTAAGCAAAAATGCTCTTTCTTTGCAAGATAGCAAAGTAAAGAGCAAAAACCAAAAACATCACGCTAATCATCTTGAAAACAAATTCTATACTATAAAGCCCAGCCAAAAAGCCTCCGCTTACAGAACCGATGAAATTTCCAAGCGCAAAAGCACTTTGATTGAAGCCAAAAACCAAGCCAAGCTTTTTTTGAGGCACGATCTTTTTAAACAAAGCATTCACACAAGGCACAAGCCCACCAAGTCCCACACCCAAAAGCAAACGCAAGAAAATTAAAGTGATGATATTTTCTACCAAAGAATGCAAATAAAAAATCACTGCACAAAAAGCCAGTGCTATAAGCAAAACCTTTCCAGCTCCTATCTTATCAGCTATTTTACCAAGCTTTGGAGCAAAGATGATATTGCTTACCCCACTTGCAGCCACAACAAGCCCAGCCCAAAGAGCGATAAAATGTGCTGAGTGATGAATTTGTTCAACAAACAAAGACATAATAGGCATAACCGCATTAAAGCCTACTTGTATGATAAAAGTAAGGGCAAAAAGTGTAAGCAAGAGGCTTAAATTCTGCTTCAAAGCTCCTGTTTGACTAAATTCTAAATCCACACCCTCATCTACCCTGCCCTTATCTTTGATGAAAAAATAAGTCGTTAAAAAAGAGCAAAATAAAAGTGCGGCGATTACAACAAATAAAGCCCGAATGCCTACAAGCTCAGCAAACAAACCCCCAAACAAAGGACCTATCAAATTTCCACTCACCGAAGCTGTGGAAAGCGTGGCTAGGGCATAGGTTGCTTTTTCTTTTGGCGAGATTAAAGCGATATAAACAATAGCGGCTGAAGTAAAACCTGAAACCAAACCCGTTAAAGTCCTTATGATGATGATTTGCTCCACATTTTGCACAAAAGCAAGAAAAAAGGTTAAAAAAGCCATACCAAAACTTGCTCTTAAAAGCATCAATCTTGAACCAAAGCGGTTGGTTAAATGCCCCCAAAAAGGCGAGCAAAAAGCCATCATCAAAGCCGTTATACCAAAGCAAAGCCCAGAATAAAAAGTGATTTGCTCATACTCACTTACCCCTAAAGAGCGTATATAAAAAGGTAAAATAGGAGCAAGTTGCGATAAACCCATACTTGTAGTAAAGACGCCAAACCAGCAAATAAGAAGATTTTTCTTGAAATTTCTCATAAAAATATTGTATTATATGAATTTGAAATTTTTACTGAATTAAGGATAAGGCTTTGAAGAAAATTTGTTTTGTTTGTCTTGGAAATATCTGCAGATCGCCTATGGCTGAATTTGTGATGAAAAACTTAGCACAAAAATACGGCTTAAATGATAAGCTAAGCATCACAAGTGCAGGCACAGCAGGCTATCATGATGGAGAAGATATGGATAAAAGAACAAAGAAAAAGCTCAGTGAAAAAGGCATAAATGTAACACATTTTATCAGCAAAAAACTCACCCAAAAGCTTTGCGATGAAAGCGAACTTATACTTGTTATGGATAAGATGAATTACAAAGCCGTGCAAAGCAACTTTAAAGGGCTTGAAAACAAGCTTTTTTATCTTTTAGACTTTTGTGAAAATACTGACAAAGAAATACCTGATCCTTACTATACAAACACCTTTGAAGAATGCCACGAACTTATCTTAAAAGCTTGCGAAGGACTTTGCAAACACTTGCAACAAGAGCTATAAGCACTCTTTAGTAAAAAATTCAGCTTTAAAGCTTAGTAAGCTAATCTTATATCACCGCGATACAAAAAAGCTACGGCGCACTTTAGCTTAACAAGTCTTTTAAACTCTGCTTTACACTTTTTCCTCTTAAAATTTGAGCCACTTCGCTAACTATTGGGGTGTAAATTTCATGTTTATTTGCCATTTGTTCTATAGCAAAGGCTGTTGGTATGCCCTCTACCACCTCCTTAAGCTCACTTATAATCTCATCTTTATTTTTGCCCTCAGCTAGTAAAAGTCCAGCCCTATAATTTCTTGAAAGCACGCTAGAAGCGGTTAAAAACAAATCCCCAGCCCCAGAAAGTCCCAAAAATGTCCGCTTACTTGCTCCAAAAAAGCTGCCAAATCTTTGCATTTCAACAAGTCCTCTTGCGATCAAACTTGCCCTTGCGTTATTGCCAAGTTTTAAACCATCACTTATCCCACTGGCTATAGCTAAAACATTTTTATACGCTCCACAAATTTCAGCCCCACGCACATCATCATCAACATAGGCTTTGATATAAGAGGGGAAAAAGCCTGCAAATTCCTTGCAAAGTTTTTCATTTTCCCCACTTACGACTAAGGCACAAGGTAATTTTTGCATAATCTCAGCTGCAAAGCTTGGACCACTTAAAACACAAATTCTATCTCTTGAAACATACTCAGCCATAAGCTCATCTAAGAATTTACAAGACTTTGTATCTATGCCCTTTGAAGCAAGCAAAATTTTTTGCCCCTTGTCCTTGAAATTCTCTTTAAGCCAAGCTTCAAGTCCTTGAGCCCATAAAGCAAGCACAAGATATTCACATTTTAAAGCCTCAGCCATACTTACAAAATGAGGCAAAGTCCTTGTGTGAGGCGAGCTAATGAGACAAGGCTGATTTTGCAAAAAAGCATCTTGCAAGGCACTACCCCACTTGCCAGCTCCTATAATAGCGATCATTTAGCCAAGCTTTGCTTTAAGAAGTTCATTAACTTTTGCTGGATTAAACGCGCCCTTACCCTCTTTCATCACTTGTCCGACAAAAAAGCCAAAGAGTTTATCCTTACCACTTTTATATTCAGCGACTTTATCGGCATTTTTTTCTAAAACTTCAGTGATGATTTGTTCAATAGCACCATCATCACTAACTTGCTTCAAACCAAGCTTATCTATAGCTTCATCTATGCTAAAATTTGCATTTTTAAACACAAAGGCAAGCACTTCTTTTGCTGCTTTTGCTGAGATAGTGCCATCTTCTATGCGAGCTATTAAATCCCCAAGCTTATTTGCATCAATAGGTGAATTTTCTATGGTAAGCTCGCCCTTTAAAAGCCCCATAAGTTCAGTTGTAAGCCAAGCTACGCAAAGTTTTGGGCTTAATTTTCTAGCGATTAAGCTTTCAAAAAAGCGGCTTAATTCAAGGCTTGTTATCAGCACTTCAGCATCGCTTTCTTTTATACCAAGCTCACTCATATAACGAGCTTTTTTCTCATCTGGAAGCTCAGGTAAGCTGGCATTAAGCATGGAAGGCTTTAAAAATACAGGCAATAAATCAGGATCAGGAAAATACCTATACTCAGCCGCTTCTTCCTTACCTCTCATTGAACGAGTAGTTAAAGTCGTGGTATTAAAAAGCCTTGTTTCTTGCACCACTTCTTTTTCATAAGTGCCATCTTCCCAAGCCGCACTTTGCCTTGCTAACTCATATTCTATAGCTTTTTGCACAAAGCGGAAGGAATTTAAGTTTTTAATCTCAACCCTTGTATAAAAGTTCTCATCGCCCTTTGGACGAATGCTTACATTGACATCGCACCTAAAACTACCCTCTTGCATATTTGCATCTGAAATATCTAAAAAACGTATGATAGAATGCAGTTTTTTAAGATACGCCACCGCTTCATCAGCACTTCTTAAATCAGGCTCACTGACTATCTCTAAAAGCGGAGTGCCACAACGATTAAGATCAACCTTAGAAAAACTTGCTTCATGGATATTTTTGCCTGCATCTTCTTCTAAGTGAGCTCTTGTAATACCTATGCGTTTGTTTTGCTCGCCAAGCTTGATGAAAAGCTCGCCATTTTCAACTATAGGAATGTCAAATTGTGAAATTTGATACGCCTTTGGAGAATCTGGATAAAAATAATTTTTGCGGTTAAATATACTCTTTTCATTGATTTTTGCCTTTATAGCCCTACCAAAAGATACAGCCTTTTTCACAGCTTCTTCATTTAAAACAGGTAAAGCTCCTGGTAAGGCTAGGCAAACAGGGCAGACATTGGTATTTGGCTCTTCTCCAAAAGAAGTCGCACAAGAGCAAAAAATTTTAGTTTTGGTATTTAGCTGGGTATGAACCTCAAGTCCTATGACAAGCTCAAACATTTATATTTCCTTTATTTTTAAGAACTTTTTGCTTTATTATATCTTTTTTGTGTTTAAAAGAGTTTAAAAATGCTTTAAAAAGCTTGATTTTCATCATCTTAAATACGCATCAAGTTCTTTGATAAGTGCTTGTAATTCATGTTGTTTGCTTTTTTCTTTATTTTTAAGCTCAAGCATTTTAAAGCATAATTTTGCAGCTAGATTTTTTTGCTCATTAAGCTGAGTTAAAAGCATATTGCCTTTATACCTAAGCTCTTCTTGAAGCTTTGTTTCAAGATCGTTAAATCCTTGCGTAAAATTATCTATAAGTTCATTTAAAGCTTGTTCAAGTTGAGCCTTATTTTGAGTGAGCTTATTATATATTGTATTGATTTTTGAAAAAGTAAGTTCGTGTTTATCTAAAACTTCATTTAAAATTTGTTTGATCTGCTTTAAAAAATGCTCGCTTTGATTTTGCAAAAACTGCATTTGCTCTTTGCACTCAAAAAAGTCAAATTTATACTCTTTGTTTTCTTGAGCTTCAAAGCTTGAAGATGAAGCAACAAGGATATTTTTATGTTTAAAACTTATGCCAAGTTTTTGCATCAATTCCTTTGCCTGAGGGCTGATTTTAAGATGGTTTAAATGATGATAATAGGCACTAAAAAGCAAATCTTTTTCGTAAAATGAAAGCTCTAAATTATCAATTTTTTCTAAATTTTCATTTAATTTATCGACAAAATGAGCCAAATCAAGCCTTGTTAAAACTCATCATTTTTGCAAGATAATCATCAAATATTTTGATATTTTCTCTCATTTTTGGTAAGGCATTGAGCTTGTATTCTTGAGTGCTTTTTAAAGCTTCTAAAACATCATCAAAAGCGACTTTGAGCTTATCCATATCAAGCACTGCCTCGCTTGCTCCTTCTTGTATAGCTTTAGCTTGCTCTTTAAGCTCCTTTGCATTGTGTGCGATTAAATCGCTTGTTTGTTCGTTTATGCCTTGCACAGCCTCTAAAACGCGTTTTTGTTGCTCTAAGCCTTGAGAAGTAATGATGGCTACGCTTAAAGCATTAAGTGTTACAGCCTTTGTTCTTTCAACAGCATTGATGAGTTCTTTATTGTTATTTATCAGCGTTTTTATCGCAAGCTCACCTTGAGTATGCACAGCAATTTGTTGGCTTAAATCTATGATTTTTTGTTTCAAAATAAACAAAATTTGCTTTTCAAATTCTGTTTTTAATTCATCTTCAAGCTCTAAAAGCTTGTTTTGGGCATACACATCAGCTTCTTTTACAAGGGCAAGTTTTTCTTGCAAAAGCTTGCTTAAATCTGCATTTTTTTGTGCTTCAAGTTCAAGAGCGATATTATCTCTTAAAAGAATTTGTTTTCCTTCTTCAAGCTTGTTTAAAAGCTGATCTAAAAAGCTTTTATTTGAGTTAAATTTTTCAAAATACCTTTTAAATTTTTGACTTTGTTTGCCAAAAATTTTATCAAAAAAAGAAAGCTTAAAATTATGTGGATTGATAGCATCGATATTTTCTTTAATCTTACTTAATGCATCAAAGATAAAGCTATCACTTTGCTCAAAATGCGCTACATTGCCCTTGATATTTTCACAAAGTGCGTTTGAAAGCCTTTTTTCTTCTTGATCAAACTCATCGATAATATCTCGAGTAAGCTTGTTTTCATTAAGTGCTGTATCAAGGCTTTGTATAAGGGCATTTGACATTTTTTTCCTTTTTTTGACTTGAATTGTAACATAAATTTGATTTTAAAAAAATAAATGTTATAATTTTGCAATTTTTTAAATTTTAAGGATATAAAATGCTTACCTTGATCTCATCTATACTTGGCTTTTTTGTTATTTTGCTTGCTTTAATCGTCTTTATAGCTATGCTTTTTAGACGCGTAGTAGCGACAAATGAAGTGCATATTATCCAATCAGCCAAAAGCACAACTTCTTATGGTAAGGATACTGGAAATGGCAATACTTACTATGAATGGCCTTCTTGGATGCCTATTTTTGGGGTCACTAAGATCGTTTTACCTGTTTCTGTTTTTGATATCAATCTAAATGGTTATGAAGCGTATGATAAGGGCAGAGTGCCTTTTATCGTGGATATTACCGCTTTTTTTCGCATTAAGGATTCAAATGTTGCTGCTCAAAGAGTAAGTAGCTTTGATGAGCTTATAGAACAACTTCGTGCCATCATCCAAGGTTCGGTTAGAACCATACTTTCTTCTCATGAAATTGAAGATATTATGCACTCAAGAAGCACTTTTGGAGATAGTTTTACTAAAGAAGTAAGAGAACAGCTTGCAAGCTGGGGTGTTGAGACGGTTAAAAATCTTGAACTTATGGATATAAGAGATAGTCAAGATTCTAGTGTGATCCGCAATATAATGGAAAAGAAAAAGTCTTTGATAGAAATGCAAAGCCGTGTAGAAGTAGCAGAAAATATCAAAAATGCAGAGATAGCCGAGATCAACGCTGAACAAGCTACCCAAATTCAAGAACAAATCGCAAAGCAAGTTGTAGGGCTAAAAACCGTTGAATCTCAAAGAGAAGTTGATATATCCGCTCAAAAAGCAGCTCAACTCGTCAAAGAGCAAGAAAAGGTTACCAAAGAAAAAGAAATGGAAGTTGTGAAAGTCGCTGATGTTAAGAGAGCTGAGATTACTAAGGATGTTAATGTCGTAAAGGCTGAAGAGATCAAACAAACAGCGATTATCAACGCAGAGGGTGATAAACAAAAAGATATTTTAAAAGCTGAGGCTTTGCTTGAGTCTAAAAAAAGAGAAGCTGAGGCTTTGCTTGAAATGAAAAGCAAGGAGTCAAAGGGTATAGAGCTTGAAGGTGCTGCAAAGGCTCAAAGTGAAAAACTTATGCAAATGGCACCGATTGAAGCACAAATTTCTCTTGCTCAAGAAATAGGAGAAAATCAAGGCTATCAAAACTACCTCATCTCAATCCGCCAAATTGAAGCTTCTCAAGCCATAGGGATTGAACAGGCAAAAGCCCTTGATAAAGCTGATATTAAAATCATTGCAAATGCAAATAATGGCAATGTCAATGAAGGGCTAAAAAGTGTAAGTGAGTTCTTCTCTGCTAAAGGTGGCACACAACTTGGCGCTATGCTTGAAGGGCTTGCACAAAGTGAACTAGGCAAAAATTTACTTGATAAACTCAGTTCAAAAAATAAAAATGAAAAAGCTTGAATATAAGCTTTTTCAAGGCTAAAGATGAATGAGTTTTTGCAAAATGCCCAGCAAAGAAGGGAACAAAGGCGATCTAGAAGAATAGAAAAAGCACGAGATTTTGGCAAAAGACTTGAAGATTACACCCAAAATTTAGAAAAAAATCTCCAAACTATCCTCGATGAAAAAGAAGATCAAAAGAAAACACAAGATTTTATTAATAACACAAGCATTCAAGAAACAAATTTCAAACACTCTTTAAAAGAAAGAAAAAAGCAACATAAGATAAAAGCTCAAGAAGACTTTATATCTGTGCAAGATCAGCCAGACTTAAGTAAAAACGACAGCTCTAATGCCTTAAAGCAAGAAACAAATAAGCAAAACACTACAAATTCTCATTTTCCCAATGAGCAAAAGCAAGAAAAAAAAGAGTCTATCCCGCAACCAGAAAAGCAAGATTTCACTCAGCATAATAAAAATGATTTAAACTCACACAAAGAACAATTTTTCAGCTCTACTCAAAAAAACTCACAAAAAGAGCCAGCAAAACCAAACACTACGCACACACTCTATGAGTATTTTAAGGGTGATAGTGAGTTTGATGAACTTATCCGCAAAATAGAAAATTCACAAGAAATAGATTCTTTCCTTTCAGATCAATACAAGCAATTTGAACAAGAACAAAAACAAATTCAAAATCTAATAAATTTAAACAAAAGAAAAAAGATAAAGAAAACATGGTTTTCTTCAAAAAAATCAAGTATTCTTGTTTTTATGATGTATTTATTTGCTTTGATAGTTTATTTTATAATAAACTAGCTTTTTTCTAATTTCTTTCTTAAATTTAAATTTTCTATACACAAGCAAACAAGCACAAACAAAGCAAAACCCGGAAGAGCACCCAAAGCAAGATAGATAAAAGAATGATGAAAAAGCATAAAAAGATAAAAGGCGCCAAAGAGCATTAAAGCTACGCTAGCACCTTTTAAAAATTCATAAATATAGATCAATGACCTTCCTCAACCACGGTTGCACCAGCTAGATACACATAAGTTAAGATCATAAAAATAAAAGCTTGCAAAAACGCCATAAAAGTTAGCAAAACATACGCTGGAAGTGGTGCGATATAAGGCACAAGAGCAAGTATAACCATCAAAAACAAATCATCGCCTTTGATATTACCAAAAAGACGAAAAGATAATGAAATGATACGAGAAAAATGCGATACTATCTCTATAGGAAACATTAAAGGAGCGATTGCTGGTACAGGACCCATAAAGTGTGCAAAATACTTCAAAAAGCCTTGAGTGCGAATACCTTCAAAATGATAATACACAAAAACAACTATAGCCAAAGTCGCTGTAAGGTTAAGACTGGCTGATGGTGCGTGAAAGCCTGGTATTATGCCGATGATATTGCTAAAAAATACGATAAAACCGATAGTGGCTACAAGTGGGAGATATTTGCGAGCTGCTTTTTCGCTCCCCATGGTATCACGTCCCATACTTAAAATGCCCTCTAGATATGCTTCAGCTAGGTTTTGCGTCCCACGAGGCACAAGTTGCATAGAACGAGTCGCAAATCTTGCTAAAAGCACTGAAATCACGGCTACTAAGGCAAGGTGAAAGAAATACGAAAAGGTGTGACTTGGATCAAGCAAAGCGCTAAACAAAAACAAATCTTTCATTGATTTTCCTTAATGAAATTTAAGCTTTATTGTAACATATTTTTCTTAATTTGTGCGTGCAAAAAGTCATTTTCGTTAATAAAATGTTAAGTCTTTACTTTCAATTCAAAAAAACTAGAAAAATTTGCAACAACAAGACTTTTATTTTCATCATATAGCAAATTCGTTTTATCAAAAATTTAAACATTTTGTAACCAAAATGTAAATTTTATGCCCTATTTTGATATTAAGCCTATGATTATGTGTTAGAATGTTTATAATTTTACTTTTTGAAAGGGAGAAAAATGAGTAAAAAAATTATGTTAAGCCTTGTAGGCTGTATGGCGTTAAGCTCTTTTACGAGCTTGGGTGCGATCTCTTTAGAAGATGCGATTAAAAATGTGGATTTTACAGGTCAGTTAAGATACCGCTATGACACAGGTGCTTGGGATGGAGAAAATAGAGGCGCTCAAAGTGCTGTGCAAGGTCAAAATGCAAAACAAACCCATAGATTTCGTGCAAGAATAGGTGCAAAAGCTGATATTGGCGATGGCTTCAAAGTATTTGGACAAACTGAATACGGCAACGACGCAAACGGCGGTTATGGAGCAGGCAACAAAGCCCAAACAGACAGCCCTTTTAAACTTCGTCAAGCATATTTGCAATATGACTTAGCTGATTATGGCACTAGCTTCATCTGGGGTAGGCAAGAACTTGGCACCATTTGGACTACAGATATGGTAGGAATGGCTGCAAAAGCTCTTTATATTGGTATTGATGGCTTAACTTTGGCCGCTTATGCTGTAGATAGCTTTGATAGGGATCCTGATAGAGCGTTTAAAGACTTAGATGATTATACAAATGATGCTTCTACAGCTGCTTCTCTTGGTGACTTTGTTTTTAGACAAAACCTCTATGGTGTGGCAGCTATTGGTGCGTATGATTTGAGCGGTGCAAGCCTTGATACTCAACTTTGGTTAGCCTATCTTAACAAAAGAGCGACTTTTTATGCCCTTGATATAAAATACGGCTTGCCTATCGATCAAGACTTAAGCTGGACTCTGCAAGTAAATTACTTAGGAAACTCTGTTGATTCTGCTTTAAAAGATAGAGTTGAGAGAATGCAATATAAAGTCGCAAATGGAAATTTTGTCCAACTTAACGGAACGATTAAAGGTTATGGCTTTGATGGCACACTTGGTGGCTTGATGTATGGTAAAAAAGGCGAGTTTAGTGTAAATTTCATCGAAGATTACAGCAGCGCTATTTTACCAGCTGGTAAAGAAATTTTCTATATGAAAGGCTCTAATATCACAAATAGCTTTGGACAAAGCACTTTTGGTTATGCAAAGGTTGGTTATACTCTTCCATCTGATCTTAGACTTGGCGTTCAATTTATCTATGGTGCAACTGCTGCTGATACTGGCAATGCCACAACTTCTGCTAGTCTAGGTGGGGGCGATAAAATGGAAGCTGTCGCGGAAGTAAATTATAATTACAACAAAAACCTTAACTTCTTGCTTTGGTATTCATATCTTGATACAAAGGCTGATTTGCCAGCTAATGCACAAGCTGATTATGATTCTAAAAAGAACACTGTGCGTTTCCAAGCACTTTATAAATTCTAATCATGCTTTACAAAGAGGCTTTGTGCCTCTTTGTGTTATTTCAAAAAATAGCTTTATCATCAATATGCAAAGCCAAAGCGCAAACCTTAAAACCCACCTACGCTTTATACGCGATAGCTTCGATCTCTACCTTTGCTCCTTTTGGCAAATCCTTTACTGCAAAGGCTGAACGGGCTGGAAATGGAGCTTGAAACTCTTTTTCATACACCTCATTCATTATCGCAAAATCACTTATATCACTTAAAAGCACCATAGTTTTTACAACTTGACTTATTTCTAAGCCATTTTCTTTTAAAATCGCTTTTATATTATTTAAAGCTTGCTTTGTTTGCTCGCCAACACCGCCTTTGACAAGCTCATTTGTTTGTGGATCAAGCCCAAGTTGTCCTGATATAAAGATCAAATCCCCCGCTTTTCTAAACGCAGAATAAGCACCTACTGCTTTTGGATAAGTTTGCATTACTGCTCCTTTTTTATAAATTCAAAGTCTTATTTTAACATATCTAAGCTTTAAATTTCTTATCAAAAATAAGCCAAAATCACAAAAAAACTCAAATCAAAAGCCTAATTTAAAGCATTTTTTGCTATAATCTCGCCAAAATTTATATAAAATTAAGGTTTTAATAATGACTTGGACAAAAAATTCATGGAAAAATTATCCCATTAAACAACAGCCCACTTATAGCGATGAAAAGGAGCTCAACGAGGTTTTAGCGCGTCTTGAAAAACTGCCTCCACTTATCTTTGCTGGCGAAGTTCGCAACTTAAAAGCTAAGCTTGAAAAAGTCGCTTTAAAAGAAGCTTTTTTGCTTCAAGGTGGCGATTGCGCGGAAAGCTTTGCAAACTTTGGAGCTGTAAATATCCGCGATATGTTTAAACTTCTCTTGCAAATGGCGATCGTGCTTACCTTTGCTGGAGGCTGTCCTATAGTGAAAATCGCGCGTCTTGCTGGGCAGTTTGCAAAGCCTAGAAGTGCGGACTTTGAAGAGCTTGATGGTGTAAAATTACCAAGCTATAGAGGCGATATTATCAATGGTTTTGACTTTAGCAAAGAAGCAAGAGAACCTGATCCTAAACGTATGATAGAAGCGTATTATCAAAGCGCGACGACTTTAAATTTACTTCGTGCCTTTGCTAAAGGTGGTTTGGCTGATTTGCATGAAGTGCATCGCTGGAATTTAGGCTTTTTGAAAAAGGCTGAGCTTGGAAGTAAGTATGATGAACTAAGCGAAAAGATCACACAAGCTCTTGAGTTTATGCAAGCTTGTGGGATTACTGCTGCAAATTCGCCAAGTTTAAGAGAAACTTCAGTTTATACCTCTCATGAAGCCTTACTTTTGCCTTATGAAGAAGCTTTGACAAGGGTTGATAGCTTAAGCGGTGAAATTTATGACTGCTCAGCTCATATGCTTTGGATAGGAGAGCGAACGCGTGGGCTTGATGAAGCGCATATTCATTTTTTAAGTGGGGTTAAAAATCCTTTAGGCGTAAAGATAGGACCAAGTGCAAAAGCCGATGATATCAAGGCTATAGCACAGGCATTAAATCCTAAAAATGAAGCTGGAAGGCTTAATATCATCATTAGAATGGGCGCAGATAAAATCGCCTCAAATTTACCTCATATCTTTAAAGAACTGAGCAAAGAAGGCTTAAATATCGTTTATAGCATAGATCCAATGCACGGCAACACCACAAAGGCTGGGAATTTCAAAACACGAGAATTTGATAAGATTATGCAGGAAGTAAAAATGTTTTTTGAAATTTCAATGAGCGAGGGTATCTACCCGGGCGGCGTTCATCTTGAAATGACTGGACAAGATGTAACCGAATGCACCGGTGGGGCAAGCAATGTAACCGCAGAAAGCTTGCAAAATCGCTACGAAACACAATGCGATCCGCGTTTAAATGCCGATCAAGCCCTTGAGCTTGCCTTTTTAATCGCTGATTTGGTTAAAAAAGCAAGAAAAGCCTAAGGAAATATATGAAAGTATATGGGATCAAAAACTGCAATAGCGTTAAAAAGGGCTTAAATTTTTTAAACGAAAAAGGCTTTGAGTATGCGTTTTTAGACATTAAAAAGCTTGATGAAAAGACTTTAAAATCGTGGCTTGAAAAGAAAAGTTTTAGCGAGCTTATCAACACAGCTGGCACCACTGCAAAAAAGCTAGGACTAAATAAAGAAAAGCTTGCAAGTAGTGATGAAAAAACGCTTTTTAAGCTCATTCTTGAAAATCCTAGCCTCATCAAACGCCCAGTGATTGAAAAAGACAATCAGCTTTTTATCGGCAAAGAATACGAACTTATAAGCAAATAACTCATTATTTTTGCTGATAATGGCTTAAAAAGTCATATGTTTATCAAGTAAATTAGGCTTTTTACAAAAGCTTTTAGCGATACGAAATAACTTTTAAATTTGTTATTCTATACTAAGATTTAGGGTTGCTTTAGAGCCTTTTTGATCCCTTAGCAAACTTTTATCACTTGCATTTTGCTTTTCATACCGCAAACGCAATTCACCTGAAACCTTTACTTCTTTATCTTTAAAAAGCTCATCAAGACTTTGGGCTGATAAATTTACAAACACTCCTAGCAATACCAAAGTAAAAATACTCTTTTTCAAAACTTTTTCCTTGTTTATTTATCTTTACTCAATGATAACATTTTTCGCTAAATAAGATAAAAATACAAGTGAATGAAAATAAAATAAATCGCTTTGTATCTTGCAATAAAGACTATTTAAAAAATTTAGCTTGAGTTGTTTTGTGATAAAAATTCAAAAGCTCTTGCCCCAAAAAGGAGCAAGAAAAGCTATCAAGCAAGCTTAGAATTTATACTCGGCTTGAAAGCGGATATTGTTTTGTTTTGGATCATCATACCCTCTGTTAGAAAGATAATCAGACTTTTGAGTTATATAAGAGTAAAAGCCTGAAAAAACAAGTTTTTCGCTGTAGTTATAATCCACTCTACCTACGATTTCTTGTTTCTTACCTGCTCCGCTTCTATCTAATACATTTTCTTTGACTTTAGTTCCACCAAAAACATAATCAGCACCCACACGCACGATATCATTAAAGGTATAACCAGCACTTGCAAAAACAAATTGATTTTTACCTAAAGAGCCATGCAAGCTTGAGCCATTGGCATTTTGAATTTCCTCACCAGCTGTGATAATATCACCCATATCTTCAAGCACATTAAAGGTTGTTGCATCATCTTTACCATACGCAGTATAGCCTAAAGTGCCGTCAAAACCATAGCCTTCAAGTGTGCCTGCTATAGTATAAAGTGAGCCACCTTCGATATTGCGGTTTTTAAGGAAGTCTTCTGTGCTGTTGCCAAGGTATTGAGCTTGTAAGCCCCAACTTAACTGATCATTAATCGCTAAAGTATATCCAGCATCTACAGCATAAAGTGTGGTTCTATTTGGCACATAACCTACCCAAAGTTGTCCTGTAACACCAGCTTGTTCGCTATAGTCGATAATAGCAGCTGCACCATAAAGATTTTGCGCGAAAATGGCATCTTTAAGATCAACAAAAGTTGTATTTCCAAGTCCGACATCTTCTCCAGCACCTACAAAATCCCCATCATCATTAACGCTATCTACAGCAAATGCAGCAAGTGTAACGCCTTCTAAGCTTTGGTTGATGATTTTACCGACCATACCTACTGAGCCGTCTATATCATTGTCTGTCCAAATCGTATTTAAAGACTGACGACCGAGCATTATGCTTGTGCCATAATCAGCAGCGTCATATTGCAAATATGCTTCTCTTAGATAAAAAGGCTGATTTGTCTTTGTGCTTGAGCCAGCACCATAACCACCATCATCTGCAGCACCATCGTAATTATAATCAAGCATACCAACGACTTTTAAGCCATCGCCTATATTTGCAGCTGCACCAAGCTGTGCTCTCATTTTATGAAGTTGGCTATCAGTTTGCTCTGCTGCACCTTTTTCTCTAAAAGTATCATAACGATATCTTAAAGTTCCTGTAAAATCAACATTTTTAATCGCTTCTTCTAAAGAGATAGCATTTAAACTTGCAAAAGAGCTTAACGCTACAAACCCTGCAAGTGAGAGTGTGATCTTTTTACTCATTTTCTTTCCTTTCTAAAAATAAATTTCCACTATTATAACACAAAAATTTTGAAATTAAAATAAGAATGAGTATAAATTTGTATTTTAATTTTAATGATTTCTTAGAAACTCACAGCTTACAAAACCTTTTTTAAGTGCCTTGCAGATAAATTGTATCTTACAAGGCATTTTGTATTTTTGTTTTTATTTGGTATTAAAAAGCTGATTTTTCAGCTCTTTATCATAATCTTTTTGAGCGCTTTTGCCTACTTTTCTTGCCCTATTTTCTAAAAAGCTAGGATCATCAGCAAAAAGACTTCGCTTTGCTTCAAAGCCGTCTATATTAAAGCCAGCTATATCAATGATAGCATGGACAAGATCATCAAGCATAAAAGGGCGATTTTGAGCCTTAATTATCTTTTCATAAGCTTTTGGGTGCTTTGCTTGAAAAGTATCGCTTGCATAGATGATAAAAGGCACTTCTACCATAAAGCGGTTGATTTTTACATCGTTGTGAAGCTGGTATTCTTCGCCACTATCATACACATCTTCGCCATGATCGCTGATATAGATGATAAGACTATCTGTATCTTGAAATTTCTTAATCACTTCGCTTAACACAAGATCCGTATAAAGCACAGCATTTGCATACTCTGCCCTTGTTTTCTTGCCAAATTTGCTTTGTATATCTTTTTCGCTAAAAACAGCAAATTCTTTTGGATAGCGGTTATAGTATATGGCGTGATTTCCCATGATATGCACGCTTAAAAACAAGGGTTTGTATTGTTTGGCTAAGACTTTATCGATAAGGGGTAAAATTTTCTCATCAGGTTTTGAGTTTTCAAAATACGAGCTTAAACTCGCCCAATGCACCTCATCACTTCGCCCAAAAATCGTCGTTGAAGCCTTGTCAAAGATACTGAATTTTTCTTGATTGGAAATATTTATATTTTTATAGCCTCCAAGTCTCATCGCATCGATAAGATTAAGGTATTCAAACCATTCTTTGTTACTATTTTCTTGATTTGCAAAGCTTAAAACTTGCGAAAGAGACTCATAAGTCGTAGCTCTTGAAGAGATAACATCATCAAATACAAGCAAATTCTTAGGTTTTTCATCTTTAAGCTTGCTTAAATTTGGAGTATTTTTAAGCTTATAACCATAAATTTGCATTAGATTTCTTTGTGCGGATTCACCGATGATTAAAACAAGATTTTGAATTTGATCTTCTTTGCTTGCTTGAGTGTAGTTTAAATCTTTAATAAACGCATCATAATCATGCGAGATTTTTTCGTATTCTTTCATCGAAGAAAGAATCTTTTTCAAGCTTCCATTAACAGCAACTGCGGTGTTGTATATCACATCAGAAGCCCTTTCATAATGTGGGCGAAATTTAAAAATATGAGCTGCGGTAACAAAAAGCAAAAGCAAAACAAACACAAGCAAAATAACGCGACTCCCCCTCCCCTGTTTTAAAGCCCTTGCATACTTATACACAAGGTAAAAAAGCACGCAAAATAAAAACGCCAAAAGGCAGAATTTCAAGTCAAAATAAGTGATGAAAAATTCCTTACTCTCTCTTGGATCGCTTTGCAGTGCCACACTTACAAGATAATCATTTAAAGTTACTTCAAAATGATACAGCATAAAAAGATTGATGAGAAAAAATAGCACGCTTAAGGTTATAACACAGGCTAAAAAGAGCTTTTGAAACCATTGTATCTTGATAAAATAAATCAAACAAAAAGCTAAAAAATATGTGCAAAAAAGCATACTTTCGCGGTAAAAAAACGAGTAAAACCAATACGCATCAAAAAGTTTAGGAAGATTATAAATTTGTGCTAGCGTGATAAAAAAAGAGTTTAACACAAAAAGCAAAATAAAGCTTTTTGCAAAACGCGAATCATAATAAAACATCTTACAACCCCTTTAAAAATAGGGCTAAATTCTACCATAAAAAAATAAATTCAAAACTCATGATATAAATTTAAAGTGTTTTTTGAAATTTCAAATGCAAAGATCAATTTTAGTTTTTGCTTAAGAAAAATGAGCTACAATAAGCTTTTGAAAAAGGGAAGTTATGGCAAAAAACAAAAGTGTGATTTTTGAATGTCAGCATTGTGGTAACCAGCAAAGCAAATGGCTTGGAAAATGTCCTGATTGTGGCTCTTGGGATAGTTTTATCGAGCTTAAAGCCGAACAAATCGCTGTTTTAAAAGAAATCGCAACTCTAGGCTCTACACCAAATGAAGCAGTGTGTATAGAAGAAGTGAAGATAGAGACTTTAAAGCGAATTAGCACTGATGATCACGAGCTTGATTTGGTGCTTGGCGGGGGTTTGGTGCAAGGTTCTTTAGTGCTTATCGGCGGAAGTCCGGGCGTAGGCAAATCCACGCTTTTGCTTAAAATCGCTTCAAATTTAGCCAAAAAAGGCACAAAAGTGCTTTATGTAAGCGGCGAAGAGAGTAAAACGCAGATCAAATTAAGAGCCAATCGCCTTGAAGCAAATACTAAAGAGCTATTTTTACTCACTGAACTTTGTCTTGAAGATATCATCGCTCAAATCCACAAAGGTGGATATGAAGTCCTCATTATCGATTCTATTCAAACTTTGTATTCAAACAAGATCACTTCAGCAGCTGGTAGCTTAACACAAGTAAGAGAGATCACTTTTGAGCTGATGAGGCTTTCAAAAGCTCATAATATCAGCACTTTTATCATAGGACATATCACAAAAGACGGAGCCATAGCTGGTCCTAGAGTGCTTGAACATATGGTTGATGTAGTGCTTTATTTTGAGGGCGATTCTACGCGTGAAATTAGGCTTTTAAGAGGCTTTAAAAACCGCTTTGGCAACACAAGTGAGGTGGGTATTTTTGAGATGAGCGCAAGGGGGCTTATCAGTGCTAAGGATATAGCAAGTCGTTTTTTTGTGCGTGGAAAAGCCACAAGTGGCAGTGCTTTAGGCGTCATTATGGAAGGCTCTAGAGCTTTGATTATCGAAGTGCAAGCTTTAGTATGTGAAAGCTCTTATCCTAAACGAAGCACTACAGGCTATGAAAAAAACCGCCTTGATATGCTCTTAGCCTTACTTGAGCGGAAGCTTGAAATTCCTCTAGGGCATTATGATGTGTTTATCAATATCAGCGGAGGCGTAAAAGTCAATGAAACAGCGGCTGATTTAGCTGTGGTTGCAGCTATCATCTCAAGCTTTAGAAATCGCCCCTTAAGCAAGGATAGCGTCTTTATCGGTGAGCTGAGTTTAAATGGAGAGATAAGAGAAGTTTTTAGCCTTGATACGAGGTTAAAAGAAGCGAGTATGCAACATTTTAAAAATGCTATAGTGCCGATTAAAGCTCTTGAAAAAATCGATATAAAATGCTTTGTCGCTAAAGAGCTTAGTCAAGTTTTAGAATGGATGTAAAAAAACTATAAATCAAAATTTAAAAGTCTAAATTTAAAAAAGAACAAAGTTAAAAAAAGATTTTAAAAAGATAAAAAAATTAAAAAGCAAAGAGGCATAAAGCCTCTTTGTATGGTTTAAGTGTGATTAGAATTTGTAGATCGCTTGGAAACGAACTGAATTCTTTTTAGTGTCATAATCATCTACAGCACCAGCTTCTGCTTTAGCTTTTACATCAAGATAAGAATAGTAAAGCAAGAAGTCAAGGTTTTTAGTGTAGTTGTAGCTTACTTCTGCTACAGCTTCCATTTTATCACCGCCACCTGCACCAGCAGAAGTTGCAGCAGTGCCTGCATCAGCAGTAGTTGCACCATAAAGGAATTGAACGCCAAGTCTTAGATCAGATGGAAGAGTATAACCAGCAGTTACATAACCAAAGGTATTTTGTCCAAAGCTATCTGTAAGGTTAGAACCTTGCATATAGAAGATTTCCTTACCAGCTGGAAGCACTTTATAACTTCTATCTTCGATCATGTTAATAGTAGTTTTACCTTTTTTACCATACATTACACCACCAAGTGTGCCGTCAAAGCCATAACCTTTGATAGTTCCTCTAAGATTTACGAAATTACCATTAGCTACATTTTCGCTACCAAATTTATCTTTTACAGCAGAATCCAAAGAGTTACCTAAATAATTTACTTGAAGAGTCCAGCTTAAATCTTGATCGATAGGTAAGCCATACACTACATCAACAGCGTAGAAGAATGCTCTTTTATTTAAATAACCTAACCAAAGTTGAGTATCAAGAGTAGAACCACCCAAATCATACGCACCTATAGCAGCTGCACCATAGAAATTTTGTCTAAAGATAAAATCTGCCGCTGCATTGCTACCAACAGCATCAACATTAGTTGTAGGTCTTTGGAAAGCTCTTTCGCCATCAGCTTCAAAACTATCTACAGCAAAAGCAGCCAAAGTTAAGCCATCTATGCCAGTATAAACAGCTTTAGCAGCCATTCCTACTATATCATCAGTCCAAATGGTGCCAAGTTCTTGCTTACCCCAGATGAAGCTAGTGCCATAATCAGCTAAGTCATATTGCAAATATGCTTGACGAAGATTAAAGGTATTGCCGGTTGCAGTTGTATTACCTGCTCCATAACCACCATTTGCATCTTGTCCGTATTGAACTTGTCCAAATACTTTGAAGCCATCGCCAATATCAGCTTTTGCAGCTAATCTTGCACGGAATCTATGAGTTTGTTTTGCATTGTCGCCATTAATGCTACTTTGAGCATTTCTATCACCATGATCATCATTGCCTACCATTAATGTATCCCAAGCACCTGTATCATAGCGGTATCTTAATTGACCTGTAAAATCAACATTCTTAATCGCATCTTCTAAAGAAACAGCGTTAAGTGCTGAAAACGAACCTGCAGCGATAGCGGCTGCTAAACTTAACTTTACTAATTTCATACGAAATCTCCTTCACTAAAATTTTGAATTAGTGCGAGTATTGTAACCAAAAAAACAGATTTTTTTGTTTAAAATTTGCTTAAAGTATCAAAAAAGCTTATTTTTAAGAGATAAAAAGCTCTTAAAATTGAAAAAAGAGCAATATTTGAGTGCGTATTTTAGGGCAAAAGTGTATTTATGAAAAAAATAAAAATTTATTTACCTTTTGGCATTACAATATCACGCTTTAAAATACACTAAAGGAGTAAGGGTGCAAGCGTATAAAAAAGCTATATTTGCTTTAGCTTTGAGTGCTTTTTGTTTGGGTGTTACTGAATTTGTAATGGCTGGAGTTTTAGTTGATGTGCAAAAGTATTTTAATGTCGATGCAAAAACAGCTGGCTGGCTTACGACACTTTATGCGATCGGCGTTGTTATCGGCGCACCATTAATTACTATACCTTTAAGCCGTTTTAACCGCCATATACAGCTTCTTATCAATCTTAGCATTTTTGCAGTAGCAAATTTCATCATCTTTTTAAGTCCAAATTTTTATCTTACTGCCTTTGCTCGATTTATGGCTGGGACACAACATGGCGTGTTTTTTGTCATCGCAACACTTGCAGTTACTGCCATAGCTCCTGCAAATGAACGCTCAAGAGCTTTAGCTGTAATGGTTACGGGGCTAACCGTGGCTTTGGTTACGGGCGTGCCTTTAGGAACCTTTGTGGGGCATTTTTTTGGCTTTAAATTCATCTTTTTACTTATCTTTGTCATCACTTTGCTTGCGATTTTTGGAATTTTTCATATGATGCCAAGAGATATTAGCCCAAGTGCGATGAGTTTAAAAAGCCTTATACCAGCTTTTTCGCACAAAAATTTACTTAAAACTTATGTGATTACGACTTGTACTTGTGGGGCGCAATTTGTGCTTTATACTTATATACAAAAACTTTTAGTTGATGTCAGTGGCTTTGAAGTGGCAAGCACCGCATATATCTTGCTTGTTTATGGACTATGTGCCATACTTGGCAATCTTTACGGAGGCAAGCTTGTTGATAAAATAGGTGCTGTAATGAGCCTTAGGATCATACTTATCTTACAAGTTGCGGTGTTTTTAAGCGTGAGTTTTACTATGTATTCGCAAATTTTGATCGTGATAAATATCGCTTTGATAGGGGCTTTAAGCTTTTCAACCATACCAGCTTTAAAGATGATGGGCTTAAGCAAGGCAAAAAGGCATGCAAATTCCTTTATCGATAGTGCAGTAAGCATAAATGAAGCAGCCTTTAATGTCGGTATAGCTCTTGCTTCTTGGCTTGGTGGCTTTGTGCTTGCGCATTTGGGCGTTGAGTTTAATGCTGTTTTTTCGGCGTTATTTGTGCTACCGGCTTTACTTTTTAGCGTGCTTTTTGCAAAAGATAAGGTGAATTTTAACAAGCTTAAGAGAAAAAAGAAAGCTTAAACGCTCGCAAGAATTTGGCTTGGGTTAGAAAAATCGCAACTTTTAAATTTGGAACGAAATTTGCTTTATTTTTAGTGTAAAATTCACAAAAAAGGAGTGCAAGATGGTTAATTCTATCCAACAAGAAAGCGTAAATTCAAGCTTTTACTCAAAAGTTAAGACGCAAAAAACAAGTGCAGATGAGTTTCAAGCGACGATAAATGAGATCAAAAAAGAAGAAGAAAGCACAGAAAACTCAAATTCAAAATTTGAAAATCTTGATCTTGATTTGACTAAAACGATGAGTAATTTTATCACTTATGCTCAAAATAAAAGCTATGAGGACGGCTTGAAAAAGATAGAAGAAGATCAGCTTAACAAGCTTTTTAAAACTATCGATGAAAACACAAAAAACCGCTAAAATGCTTTAAGTTAAAAGAAGTTTTAAGCCCAAATTTGCTAGAATTAAAGCTTAAAATTTACTTAAAGAAAGCGTTTTATGGCTTATACAAGATTTAAAACAAAACAAATCAATGTGGGCGGCGTGCTTGTAGGAGGGGACGCGCCCATTTCTACTCAATCCATGCTTTTTAGCAAAACAAGAGATGTAAAGGGCTGTTTAGATCAGCTTAATCGCCTTTATTTTGCTGGGGCTGATATAGTGCGTTTAGCTTGTCTTGATATGGCTGATGCAAGGGCTTTAAAAGAGATCAAGGCTCAAAGTCCCTTGCCTCTTATAGTGGATATTCATTTTAATCATAAGCTTGCTGTTTTTTGTGCTGAATTTATCGATGGTGTGCGGATAAATCCGGGGAATATAGGCTCAAAAGATAACATTAAAGAAGTCGTAAAAGCCTGCAAAGAACGCAAAATCCCTATCCGCATAGGCATAAACCACGGCTCTATAGAAAAGCAGTTTGCTGATCGTTATGGATATGGCGTTGAAGCTATGCTTGCAAGCGCGCAGTATAATATCAAGCTTTTAGAGGACTTTGACTTTACAGATATAAAAATTTCGATGAAAACTTCAGACACTCAAAAAACCATAGAAGCGTATGAGCGTTTGCGTCCTTTGGTAAGCTATCCTTTTCACTTAGGTGTAACTGAAGCTGGCACGAAATTTCACAGCACCATAAAATCCTCAATCGCCCTTGGTAATTTACTCTTAAAAGGCATAGGCGATACGATGAGAGTTTCAATGACAGGCGAACTTGAAGAAGAAATTCGCGTTGCTAAGGCGATCTTGCAAGATAGTGGAGTGCAAAAAAGCGGAATTAATATCATCTCTTGTCCGACTTGTGGGCGAATTCAAAGTGATTTGGTAAAAGCTATAAAAATAGTCGAAGAAAAGGTAAAGCATATCAAAGAGCCTTTAAATATCAGCGTTATGGGTTGTGTTGTAAATGCTTTAGGAGAAGCTAAAGGAGCTGATGTAGCTATCGCCTTTGGCAAAGGACAAGGACTTGTGATAAGACATGGCGAAGTGGTGGCTAAGCTTAAAGAAAATGAACTTGTGGATCGCTTTTTGCAAGAAGTTGAGGACGAAGTAAGGGTGCGAAAAGAAGCTTGAGGGCTTTTTGCTTGAAGCTTCTTTTATCGTTTTGAGGTGTTTATTTGCTTTTTGCTGGCTGAATTGTTATAAATTTTAATTCATCATCACATTTGGCTGGGCGTTTAGCTTTTTATACTCTTCACAAGAATTAAGATGTGTAAGATCGCAAGCTTTGCCGAAGTATTTTTTTGCGTCTGCTTGATTTTTCTTTTCAAGAGCAATTTTACCTAAAGCATAGCACGCTGGGGCGTAGTTAAGCTCGCAAGAACTCGTAAAAGCTCTTGAAGCAAGTTGAATGTTTTGACGCACTAAAATGCCATCTTCATAAAGCAAACCTTGTTTAAAGCAAGCAGCTGCGTCCTTGAGTTTGCATGCTCTTTGAAAAAAATCAAGCGCCAAGCTTCCATCTTCTTGTGCTTCATATCTTAGCCCTAAATTTACGCACGAATCCTTATGTCCTAGGACGCAAGCTTGATAAAAGCTTAAATCAGCTTGCTTGTTTTGTCCATATTTATCTAAAAGCAAGGCAAGATTAAAGCAGGCGCTAGCTTGCTTGAGTTGGCATGCTTTTTCATAATAGCTTTTTGCCCTAGCATCATCTTTATCTACACCTTGCGCGCTTTCATACATAAAACCAAGAAAAAAGCAGGCTTTGGCGTTATTATTTTGCTGGCATAAATCATAAAAAATCGTTGCTGCTTGGGTGTAATTTTGCGCCTCATAACGCCCCAAACCTTCATCTAAGCTTGCTGAAAAAGCAAAACTTAAGCATATACTGATACATAAAAATAGTTTTTTCATCACAAATCCTTAATCAAATCTTTTGTTTTTAAAACCCATTGTTTTTGTTTTTCAATCTGGCTTTTGTATTTGTTAATGATAGCAAATTTTTGTAAAATTAAAGCCTTAAAAGCTGAATTTAAATCCTCGTATTTTTTTAAGATAAAAGGCTTATCGATAAGCAAAGCCTCAAATTCGTAAAAATTTAGCTCAGTAAGCATTCTTTCATAAATTTCATGATATTCTGGGTGATAAAGGTGAAATTCAGTGCTATCAAGTTCGAAAAATTCGCGACTTTCATTGATCTTGCGACTAAAAAAGCTTAAAGTAAGCTTACTTGCACTTTCATAATTTGTCAAAGCCTTAATGCTAAGCTTTTCAAAAAACAAATCAAGCTTTAAACTCTCTTCAAACAAAGCCTGCTTAAAGTCCTTTAAAAAAAGCTCATCACTAGCTCCCACAAAGGCTCTTAGTTCTGAAAAATCCACCTCGCTTTGCAAGGCTTCATCTTTTTGAATATGCAAAAACTCGGATTTAAACAAAATGATTTTTTGCTCTAAATGTGAAAAAATGCCTTCTAAATCAAGCTTTAAGCCTTCAAATTCTTTTAAAATTTGAGTTTTCATTTTTTTAAATTCTTTGTTGAGTTTATCGCTGTGATAAAACAAATTTAAAAACACCTCATCACTTGCTATAGCTGGGGCTTTGTATTCGTGTTTTTGATATAAGTTTTTGTGTAAAAAGCTTGTGCTTGGAGTGTAAAAATAAGCTTGTTTTTCTTTGATGTTTGCTTCTATTTCTTGGGCTATTTTTTCACTTAAAGCCTTAAGATGAGTAAGTACTTCTAAGCTAAGCAAATCAATCTTTTGCTTGATAATACTTTCATTTTGTGTTAAAAAATCCTCATAAGTCTTAAAAATATTAACAAGTTTTTCAAGTATGTTTTCAAAGAGCAAGTATTGAGAAAGTAGAATTTCACAGAGCTTTAAAAGCCTTGTTTTGATAAAATTTTTATGCAGTTTTTGCGTATCTAAGCTTTGTAAATGTTTAAGCAAGGCAGGAAAATTTGAGCGCTCATAGCTTTGCTTTAGCTTAGCTTCTTTGCAAGATAAGGGTATGATTGCATTGTTAAAATACTTCCCAAAGACTTCTGTAGCGTAGTTTAAAACCCTTTCAAGTTCAACTTGATCGAGTTTGTCTTTTTGATTAAGCACGCAAAGGCTTTGGGTATCTTTTAAAAGCTCTAAATGCGATATGATAGCGTCTTCCTCGCTTTTTTTACCTGCATTATCAATCAAAGAAAGCCAAATAACACTATGTATATTTTCAAGCTCGCTAAAAGCACTTTTATCATCTGTTGCATTTGCATTTAAGCCGGGCATATCCACTAAAGTAAGCTTTTCAAGCAAGGGTATGGGAGCAAACAATGTAAGGCTTTTTACTGCTTGAAGTTCTTTTCTTTGATCTGTATAAAAACCAAGTTCGCTTAGCTCACAAAGCTTTTCAAAGCCATTTTCAAACTCAACCTTTAGCAAATATTCCTTTGCATAACGCAAAAAAGTAGGCTTAAAGGTAACCGGCACAGCTCCTGTTGGAAGAATTTCTTTTTGCAAGATAAGATTTAAAAGGCTTGATTTGCCACTTGAAAACTGCCCCAAAATAGCTACATTTATAGGCTTTTCTAGGCTTGCAATGATAGAGTTTAAGCGAGTTAAAAAAGACGCACTAGCATGCAAAAAAGGCTCATGAAAACGCATTTTAATGCGTTCTAGCTCGCCTTTAAAATCATTTTGAAATTCTTGTTTGTATTCTTTTTCATAGGCATTGATAAAATCTTTAATAAGCTTAATGTGCATGGTTTAAACTTTCTTTGATATGTATAAGCTTTGCTTTTTTTGCTTCATTTTGCTCTAAAATAAGGCTTAAATTTTCAGTATCAAGCTTTTCAAGCCTTTGTTTAAACTCAAGCTCTTTTTCTTTGTGTGCCAAGACAAGTTCATTAACCTTATCTTGCAAAAAGCCAAACATTTCATTTTCTAAGCTTAACTTTCCAACAAATTCAGCACAATCAAAAGCTTGTAAAAAGTCCTCAAACAAGGAGCTAAGCCTTGCTTTAAAGTCTTTTGCTTCGTTTTTAAGCATAATCAAATTTGAAAACTCACGCGATACATTACGCAAAAGCTCAAGGGCTAAAAACTGCGTAAAAGCTGTTGAAGCAAGCTTTCTAAAAGCTTGAATATCGTTTAAAAACTCAGTGTTTTTTGCTTTGTATTTAAGGCTAAGCTTTTCGTTAAATGCTTCAGTTATTTTCATGTTTTGAAAATAAATTTGACGCAAAATGTCATTAAAACCATCTTCTAAATTTTGTAAGAAAATTTTTTCTAAAGCCTCAAGTGCCCTAGAATTTGCTTTAGCGTAGTTAAACTCATCATTAAGCTTGTTTTCAAGTCTTTTAAATAAAGCTTTAAGACTAGAGTTTGCATTAAGGTTATTTGCTTTTAGTTCAGCTTTGAATTCTTTTAACTCAGCTTTTAAGCTCTCAAGCTTTTTAGCTTCAGTCTTAAATTCGCTTAAAAGCTTTACATTTTCATCATTTAAGCCTAAATTTTTACTTTGCAAGGCTTTGTTTTCACGCTCTAATTTTTCTATAAGCTCGTCTGTAATGAGCTTAAGTTCGTTTTTAAAGCTTTCAAGCACAAGTTTTGACTTTGTAGAGCTAAAAATTTGCTGGTATAAATAAGTCTCAAGACGCGGAATTTGACTTTGCATAAGAGTGTTTTTATCAGCTTTGTTTTCATAAAATTCTAAAGCTTGTTTTGAACTTATGCTTAAAAAATCAATCTTTTCAAGCAAAAACTCATCTAAACCTTGTTCTTTTAACCTTTGTTTAAGGCTTTTTTGTGTGTAAGTAATCACCTCATCAAGCTCATTTTGAGTGAGTAAATCAGCCTTTGAGATGATGATTAAAAAACGACTTATGCGAGAATTATTAAGGCAAGCAAGCAAAAACTCACTATCTTTTTGGCTTAAACTTTGGCTTGCATTCATAAGATACATTAAAAAATCACAATTATTCAAATAATCCTTGCTTAACTGCTCTCTTTGCACAAACACATCATCAAGCCCGGGCGTGTCGATGATAGTGATATTATCTTTTAGGAAATCAAGCTCACTGAAAAGTTCTATTTTTTGGATTAAAACTGAAAGTGGATTTTTAGCGCTACTATAAAAACTTAGTTCATTAAGCTTAATGTCCTTGCTTAGACTTTCATCGCTTATAAACTCTTTAATTTGAGGCTTTAGCTCATTTAACACTTCAGCTAAGCCTTTATCATACAAGGCATTTTTTTGCAGACTTTCAAACTCGGCTTTATTCCAAAAATACAGCTTTGCTTTTGGCTCTTGAGCGTATTTTAAAAGGGTTAAATTAGCCGTTTCAGGTATGTTTGAAACGCCTAGAATTCGTGTTTTTAAAAGAGCATTTAAAAGACTTGATTTACCAGCATTCATTATGCCAGCAACGACGATGTTAAACTCAGTGTTTTTAAAACGCATTAAAGCATTACTTAGTCTTTGATTTAAATTTGGTATATCGCTTAAACTTAAAAGCTCATTGCAAAGACTTTCAAGTTCTTTTGATTCGGTAAAAAAACCTTGTTTTTTATCTTGCACTTCACATTTAAAATGCTCTAAAAATGCACTCACGCACTCAGTATCAGCTATGCTTTTTAAAAGCTTTAAGGCTCTTAAGAGTTGATCTTTTTCAAAAAAGCCAAGTTTTAGGGTATTTAAAATTTGAAGCTGGGCAAGTTGGATACTGAAAATATCAGCCCTTAAGTGAAACTTTTTTAAAATTTGAGTAAAAAGTTCAAGCTTTAAAAATCTTTCATAATTTTCATCATTTGCGCTTAAAATGATAGCACATTCAGCCTCGTTTATATCAAGATGATTTTCAAGCTTGCTTGAGCTGTCAAGATAGAGTAAATGCTGTTTCCATAGCCTTTTAAGCAAGTCAAGCCCCTCAAAATGAGGGGAGTTTTCATTTGTTTCTTTGGGCAACAAGTTGTCTTCTCATGTAGGCGATTTTACTTTGTAAAGGAAGCTCTTTAGGGCAATTATCCTCACAAGCAAGCAAACTCATACAACCAAAAACACCATCATCATCACCAACTAGCTCGTAAAAATCCTCTACACTTCTTTCATCGTGCGGATCTTGTAAATATCTAGCTGTTCTTAAAAGTCCTGTAGCACCGATGAAATTTGGACGCATAAGCTTAGTAGCACATGAGGCAAGACAAATGCCACACTCAATGCAGCGATCAAGTTCAAAGGTTTCATCAGCCACTTCTGGTTCTATTTTTTCTTCTATCTTGCTAATATCAGTTTCTTTATCAGTATGCACCCAGCTTTCAACGCGTTTACACATATCCTCAAACCATTCGCCTGTATTTACGCTTAGGTCTTTAATATGCCTAAAGGCTGGCATAGGCATAAGCTCTATGACGCCATCTTTATAGTCCTTTGTCAAGGTTTTACAAGCAAGTTTTGGCACCCCATTAATCATCATGGCACAACTTCCACAAATTCCAGCCCTGCATACAAAATCAAAGCTCAAATCCGCATCAAATTTTTCGCGGATTAAAGTAAGGCATACAAAAATCGTCATAAAAGGCGTTTCTTCAAGCTCATAACTTACAAATTGTGGTTTTGAAATTTTACTTAGCGGATTGTATTTTAAGGCTCTAATAGTAAGCTTTCTACTCATAATCTACTCCTATTCTTTGATTTTTGGCTTTATATTTGGCTTGAAGCTCATAAGGCATAAGTGCTTCTTGGATTTCATAACGTCCTTTGCCTTCATTTTCCATTTTTTCTCTTATGCTATCAACTTCTTCTTGTCTTTTAGCTGAAAGTGGATTTTCTATGATATTACCTTTGGCGCCATATCCTCTAAAGGCTGGTGGCATTTCCATTTTCATAATATCAAGTTCATCATATTCAACACGAGGCATATTTTCACCCTCTACCCAATAAGTAAGTGTTCTTTTCATCCAATTTAAATCATCTCTTTTTGGATAATCCTCTCTGTAATGCGCCCCACGACTTTCAGTCCTTAAAAGTGCGCCATAAGCTACGCAAAGTGCAACTTTAAGCATTCTTGGCACTCTGTAAGCTTCTTCAAGCTCTGGATTAGCACAATCAAGCTCTTTGTTATGCACTTTGACATCTAAGGACTTTTTATATAGCTCTTCAAGCTCATCAACAGCTTCTTTTAAGCCCTCTCCTGTGCGGAAAATCGCTACTTTTTCCCACATAATCTCTTTCATCTTGTTTTTGATCTCAAAAACATCGTTCTTGCCATCTTTGTTTGCAAGACTTTTGAGGTATTCATACTCTTTGGTTAAAAAGTCTTTAACTATGTTTGTATCAATCACTTCGCCATTTTTCTTACAATAATCAGCAAAATAATCTCCCACTATCATACCCGCAACAACAGTTTCAGCACATGAGTTTCCACCTAAGCGGTTAAAGCCGTGCATATCCCAGCACGCTGCTTCTCCACATGCAAAAAGTCCATCAAGCCACTGACTTTCTCCTGTTGGTTTGGTGCGAATGCCGCCCATTGAGTAGTGCTGCATAGGTAAAACCGGTGCCCAGCCCTTAGGTCCTTCATCAGCTGGATCGATACCATTAAAGGTTTTGCAAATATCTTGCACATCTCTTAAGTTTTTTTCTATATGAGCGCGTCCTAAGATAGAAATATCAAGCCATAAATGATCCCCATAAGGACTTTTCACGCCTTTACCTTTGCGAATATGCTCCATCATTCTACGACTTACCACATCACGACTTGCAAGCTCTTTTTTCTCTGGCTCATAATCAGGCATAAAGCGGTATCCATCAACATCTCTTAACACGCCTCCATCGCCTCTACAACCTTCAGTAAGCAAAATTCCACTTGGCACTATAGGTGTTGGGTGAAATTGCACCGCTTCCATATTGCTTAGTCTGCAAAGTCCTGTTTCAAGGGCTATAGCTGCACCTGTGCCTTCACAAATTACAGCATTTGTTGTTTGTTTATAAATCCTGCCATAGCCTCCTGTTGCTATCATGGTTCCTCTTGCAACAAAGGCTGTAAGCTCGCCATTTGTTAAATCCCTTGCTATAACGCCAAGACATTTTTTGCCATCATGCATAATGCGAACCGCTTCCATTCTATCTATGATTTTTACTTGATTTTTAATGGCTTCATTTGCCACCCCATATAGCATACAATGCCCTGTAGCATCGGCTATAAAACAGGTTCGCCATTTTTTAGTGCCACCAAAATCCCTTGCATTGATAAGCCCATGAGCAGCTTCTTTTTCCTCAATAACAGTTTTTTGAGCGTTAATGACTACTGTTCTTGGTCCTTTTGTTACCCTAGTCCAAGGCACGCCCCAAGAAGCAAGCTCACGCACAGCCTTTGGTGCAGTTTGAGCAAACATTCTAGCTACTTCTTGATCACAGCCCCAATCAGAGCCCTTAACTGTATCTGCAAAGTGTAAGTCTTCATTATCGCCCTCGCCCTTAGCTCCATTTCCAAGACTTGCTTGCATACCGCCTTGAACCGCTGCTGAGTGTGAACGTTTTACCGGACATATACTTAAAAGGGTTACACTTTGATCTGTTTTTGCTACTTCAATGGCAGCCCTAAGCCCAGCTAAACCACCACCTATTACGAGTGCGTCACTATATTGAATATTCATTTTCTTTACTCCTTATCTTTGCATATATGTAGGCACATAACGATCGCCTGCTTTATGATCATCGCTTAAGCCAACTTTTACATAAGCTGCCATAGTTAAAAGTCCTAGAGCGATGAAAAACACACTGATAAGCCATTTAAGCTTTTTAAGTGTTTTGCGACTTGCTTTAGCATTTTTACCTTCAAACCAGCCCCATTTTACGCAAAGCCTGTAAAGTCCTATACCACCATGAAGCTCAACAGCAAAAAGCAAGATAAGATAAAAAGGCCACATTTGAAGCATTCTATCTCCACTACCATAAGGATCGATAGTGTGAGCTTGAAAAAACATAAGCCCTAAATGAAGAGAAGCAAAGAAAAACATGATAAAACCAGTGATTGCTTGGATAAACCACAAATCAGTATCGCCGTGTTTAATCACTTTTGCGTGCGTGCGTAAAAGCTGCCATTGTCTAAAATTAATAGGAAATTTACGCATAGCAAGCCCAGCATGCACCACAAACACCACAAACACCACAAACACGATACAGGATACCACCCAAGGTTGCGGTGTGCCAAAGATAAAATCACCCTCAAACATCTTAGAGATTTTATACATAAAATCGCTACTAATAAGAATACTAGAAACGAAAAACATATGCCCCCACATAAATAGCCCTAAAAAAAGCCCAGAAGCACTTTGGATAAAGTCAAGCTTAGCAGGCATTTTGCTTTTTTTGCCTTCAGCACTTTTTCCTAAGTAGCCTTCAATGATTTGTTGCATTTTTACTCCTTTTTTTGTAAATTCGCATTATCAATTTATATTATATTTGCGAATTTATTTAAAAGAGCTTAAAAAATAATTTTTGTTAAATCTAAGATAAATATATATTAAAAAAGTAACACCAAACATCACAAGACTTAAAAGCTGCCCCATACTCAAATCAAGCACTATAAAACCTAAATTTGAATCAGGTTCTCTAAAAAATTCACACACAAAACGCATAAAAGAATAGCTCATCGCATAAACTAAAATCAACTCACCTTGAAATTTCTGCTTTGTGCGTAAAAAATGAATGAGTAAAAAGATAACAAAACCCTCTAAAAATGCTTCGTAAAGCTGGCTAGGATGGCGTAAAACACCATTTACATAAATGCCCCAAGGCACATCAGTTGCTCGCCCAAATAATTCTTGATTTAAAAAATTTCCAATTCGTCCAAAAGTATAGGCTAAAGGCACGCTTAAAGCGACAAGATCAAGGTATTTAAGCAAATTTGAAAAATACTCTTTTTTAAAACGACGACAAAATAGCAAAGTCGCGATAAATGCTCCTAAAACAGCCCCATGAAAGCTCATACCGCGAATTCCTACAAATTCGCCATTTTGATCAAAAGGATTAAAAATCTGCCAAGGATGCGTAAGATAAAACAAGGTATAATCATCATAAATAAGTATATATCCAAGCCTAGCACCTAAAATCACGCCAAGTTCTACCCATACAAAATAGCTATCAAGGAGTTTATCACCGATAGGGATTTTATCTTTTTTTACATAATGTTTTGCCAAAACAAGAGCAAACAAAAGTGCAAAAATGTAACACAAGCTATACCAATACACTTTAAATCCAAAGAATTCAAACGCTATAACATCAAAATGAGAATAAATATCTTGCCAAAACTGCACTCTTTGTCCTTTTGTTTTTCAATTTAGAAAACAAAAATATAGCAAATTAGGCTTAATCTTGCTATAATGTCTTTTTAAATTTCTTAAAGTGAGAAAAAATGAAAAAAATTGCTCTTATTTTATCTATAGTTTTGTTTTTAGCTTGTGCAAAAAACTCAGTTCTTACCATACCTTTGCCAAGTTTTCAAGCCGAATTTAAAGAAAAATCACAACACACAGATCAAGTAACATATAATTTGCTTCAAATGCAAAAAAAGAATGAGTATTCAAGCTATTTTGAGGACTCTATCCTTAAGATAAGACTTGATGAGGAATTAAAACTTTTAGCACAAAAGATAGAAGAAGCAAGCGTGAAACTCCTCCTTGCCAAAGGATATGATCTTAGCAAGACAAAGCAATATAAGTTAAAAGAAAGCATTGTTGTTCTTATCAAAGAAGAATTTGATCGAGAAAAAACAGACTTTCTAAAAGGAAAACAAGTGAGCTCAAATTTAAGCTTAGAGCTTGAATTTCAAGCATCTTTTAGCAAAGCTAATGATAAAAACAAGGTGCAAACACAAGCAGGTGTAAAAACAAAACTTGAACCAATCGCGATAAACTACCCTATCAAAAGTGATGAGGGCATAGGCAACTTTAAAGAAAGTATAAGCAGTATCCCAACGCAAGTCAATGCGAATTTAAAAGAAGCTGTGCTTAATATTGATGAGGTGCTTCGAACCTTTTATTATGAAGTATTAAGCTCTCTTAATGAAAATATTAAAGCTGAAGATTCACAAGCTGAGGTGATAAGAATGCAAACTCAAGAAGGCATTATCATTTTTGAGTAGAAGCTGAAGTGTAAATTTGAGTGATAAAGTTGATATCTACAATATCGCCTTGTGCTTTAAAATCAACAGGTGTTTCAAGCTTGATGATATTTTTATACGCATTTAAAGCATCAATAAATTCATAAAATTCAGCCGTACTTTTAAGCGTAGCGCTTATGTTAAACTCGGCAAATAAGTATTGGTTTGTATTTGTATTTTCAAGCTTTTTAAGTTTTACATTTGTAAAATATGTATTTAAAAATTTTATAAAATCTTCTTCATCAAAACTTGAGTCAAATTGGGTGAAAATTTTCTCATTTTCGCTTCGTAAGGTATTAAGCTTGCTTTCACTAACTTGAAATTTCTCGTTAAGATGAGCATTGACAGAGTTTTGCGAATATAATCTCAAACTTACATTTTTATAATTTTTCACCATAGGCAAGATTAAAATCAAAACAAGCAAACCACAAATAAGCACAAAAATCATCGCATAAATAACAAGCTTAACAAGATTGATTTCTTCAAGACTTTTATCATTTTTCATTGTATGCTCCCATAATTTAAGCTTTTATTTGTGCTTACAAATTTAAACCAGCCGGTATTGAGCGGATAAAAGCTTGTCCTACTCTCATCAAAAATACTTTTTAGTGGTGTTTGCACGAGCAAAGAAAACATTTCTTTCGTTGGTGTAACGCCTCTTAGCTCAAGAGTGTTTTTGTTTAATTGCATACTTTCAAGGCGAATTCCTCCTGATTTAAGCACGAGATCAAAAAGATTATGAACGACTTTTTTGATCTTTATGTTGCTACCATCTTGTGAAATGCTTTCATTGCTATTGCTTGAAGCAACGATTTGCAAGGCAAGCTCTTTTCTTTGGGTAAGCAAGTCAAATAAAGCATCATTTTGGCTTGTCTTTTCTTGCAAAAGCACTGCTTCTTGCCTTTTGCTCTCAAGCTCTGAGCTTAAAAGCAAATACCTTGCAACGATGAAAAAATATACAGCAAAAATGATAGCTATGCTTAACACAAAAAAAGCGATCCAAATCTTTGCAAATAGGCTAAAAATAGGCTTTATCTTTGGCTTGATGAAACTATAAGTCATATTTTTAACTCCTTGCAAGCAAGCTCATGCATAAGATCAAGTGTATCAATTTGTATCACTTGCGGCTTGATAAAAATTTCACCTTCTATATAATCAAGCACTACTGCTGAAATATTTTCATTATCAAAAATCACAAATTCATCGATAAAATTGCCTTTATAGAGTGGGTTGTTATAAAATTCTTGTATGCTTGAAAAGATATATGAACACATCTTCATATCGCTTGAAAAATGGCTTAAATCCTCTTTTGTAGTCGTAGCGTATTTTAAATCATCAAGCTTTTCATCAAGCAAATTATCTAAATTCCCAAAATCATAATTTTCTATATCTATGTCTTCTTCGGGATTATTTTCCTCGCCTTTTTCTTGCGAAGAAAGGGTGGAGGCTTCATCTTGAAGATTGATATCAAAAAAACTTCCAAATAAAATTTCTTTTTCTTTACACACCATCATAGCTACGCTTTCAGCTTGCCTATACGCATAAAGCACGATGCCTTTTCTAGCAGCTTGTTGTTTGATACAATAATACAACAAGCTCAAAGGCGAAAAGATAAAATCAAGCCCACCATAATCCTTAAAACTCTCTTTGTATTCTTGAATATTTGCTAAGGAAGTATAAATTTGAGCATTTGCTAAACTTAAGCAAGAAATATTTTCTGCATTGACACCAAAACGAGCAAATTCTTTAGTATCATTTGTCGGGATCAAGCCTTGAGTAGGTGCGTTGAAAAACACTGCTATGTAATGAAGCTGGTATTCTTTAGCAAGATTTTTAAGATAATCAAAAAGTTTTTCCTTATCCTCAAACTGCTTTTCATAGGTATTGATAATCTTTTTGTTTTTAATGCTATGAGCGCGAATGATATGTGTTTTGCTTTCAAAAACTACACAAACAATCAGCTGCAACATATAGCGTCTGAGCGAAAACAACATTCCTCTTATCCTTTAAAAACTATCTTCTTTTGTAATGATAGCAAATTTTTGGCTTATCATTTGCTTTGCCTCGTTTAATTCTAAATTTTTTATATCGATGGGCTCAGAAATTCTATATCTAATCCTTGAAAAAGGCTTAGGCAAAATCATCTTATCCCAGCTCTTAAATTCCCAATACCTACTTGCTTCATAGTTTAAAAGCACTATGGGAAGATTTTTTTTTTGAGCGATTAAAACCGAGCCATCAGAAATACTCCTAAAAGGACCCCTTGGACCATCAGGCGTGATGACTACATCGTCATTTTGTTCTAAAACTTTAAAAGCTTTTCTAAGGACATTTGCACCACCTTTTGAAGAGCTTCCACGAATGGTATTGATACCAAAAAGCTCTATATTTTGAGTGATAAGCTCGCCATCTTTATGCTGAGAAATCACAACAAAAGCCTTTTTTTGCTTATGCTCAAAATACCTAAACGCAAAGGGCATTAACGCTAAACGCCCATGCCAAAATAAGATCACAAAGGGCTTATATTCAAGCCTTTGTCCTATATAGCTTTTCTTGCAAGTTAAAAACAAAAGCCATTGCAAGCAAAAAAGCACTCTTGCCAAAAAAGCTATTTTAAACTGCTTCCCCATACAGCACCATACGCTTTGCATTCGTGATTTTCACGCGTTTTATCTGCCCTAAAAGCTCTTCACTTCCTTGAATTTGCACTAAGAAGTTATTATTTGTTCTTCCAGCTACAGCTGAATTTGCACGAAGCTCTTCAAAAAGCACATCAAACTCAGCTCCATTGTACTTAGCCACAATCTCATCTAAAATTTCATTATGTCTAGTTTGTAGCTGAGTTAAACGTCTTGAAGCTGTAGCTTCATCAACTTGTTGAGGCATATTTGCAGCTGGAGTTAAAGGACGTTTTGAATACTTGAAAGAAAAAATTTGCTCAAAACGCACTTTTTCAATCACTTGCATAGTCTCCTCAAAGTCTTTTTCACTTTCTCCGGGAAATGCCACGATAATATCAGTTGAAATGCTTGCTGTAGGGCAAAGCTCTCTTAACTTAAAGGCTCTATTTAAATACCATTCTTTAGTATAACCTCGCTTCATCGCCTTTAAAATTTCACTTGAGCCGCTTTGTAAAGGCATATGCATAGCTTTGCATACTTTTTCATTATTTGCAAAAACTTTTAAAAATTTATCATCCATATGCAAAGGGTGAGGGCTAGTAAAGCGGATTCGCTCTAAATTTTCAATCTCACTTAAACGTTCAAGCAAATCAGGAAAGTCCATTTTTTCATGGGCATTTGAAAAACGTTTGCCGTAATTATTTACATTTTGTCCCAGCAAAAAAATCTCTTTTGCTCCCCTTTCAACAGCCTTTTGAGCTTCTTTAAAGATGATTGAAAAAGGGATAGACACCTCATCGCCCCTAGTATGTGGCACTATGCAGTAAGTGCAGTGCTTATCACAACCTATGCTGATATTGATAAAGCTTTTATAAAGGCTATTTCTAAAGTCTGCAAAAGCAAATTCGCTCTCATCAAAGTTTATATCCGTGCCTAAAAATTTAGGAGTTTTTACAGCTTGAGTAATCTTGGAAATATTTCTAGCACCTAAGACAAAATCCACATAAGGTGCGCGTTTAAAAATCTCACTTCCCAAATGTGAAGCCGTGCAACCGCAAACGCCTATTTTTGCACCCTTTTTCTTAACTTTTTCAAAGCCACCTACTTCGCTAAAAAGCTTATGCACCGGCTTTTCACGCACTGAGCAGGTATTAATAAGTATAAGATCAGCTTCTTTGATATCCTCAGTTAGGCTATAATCTTCTTTTTGAGTCAGCTCAGCGATGATATGTTCGCTGTCTCTGACATTCATCGCGCAGCCTAAAGTTTGGATAAATAACTTCTTCGCGCTCAAAGAATATGCACCTCATACATATAATCCTCATCATCAAGCCCATAACGCACAACTCGGTGATATACACTCAAACCCTTTTTTTCAAAATGAGCCACAAGAGCAAGCAAATCTTTATGTGAGTTTTCTTTATCAAAATAAAAAAAGCTCTGCCCTTCTTGATCAACAGCTTCTTCAATCTTTTTTAAAGCTATAGTTTTTGGCTTTTCGTGAGGTAATTCTCTTGCTAATTTTAAATCCATTTTCACTTCCTTGCAATTTAAATTTGTAATTCTAGCAAATTTTACTTTTAATTAAGCTTATTTTTATACAATTTTATTCTAACTTTTCTTTACAAATCTACAGAAAATTAAATCACCAAAAAATAAAGGAGCATAACATGGAAAAAATCAGCGATATTATAGAATCTATTGCAAATGAAAAAAATTTAAAACTTGAAGCAGTCAAAGAAAAAGTCATCAAAGCCTTAATCAACACCGCAAAAAAAGTCTATGGCGAGCAGTATGAGTTCTTTGTCGATCCTAAAAATTTACAACTTTATCAAAAAATTCTCATCGTTGCTGATAGTGATGAAAGATTGCAAGATGATAACGAGCATTTTATCGCTATTTCAAAAGCAAAAAAAGAAGCCCCAGAAGTCGAAGTGGGCGATGAGCTTACTTATGAATGCCCTTTAGAAAATTTAGGTAGAACAGCTGTTAATATCTTGCATAAAGAGCTAGAATACCACATACAAAAGCTTTTAGAAGAAACCATTTATGAAAAATACCAAAATATGATAGGACAAATGGTATTTGGAAGCGTAGTGCGAGTAGATAGCGAAGAAAATACTTTCATAGAAATCGATGAGCTTAGAGCCTTTTTGCCAAGAAAAAACCGCATAAAGGGCGAAAAATTTAAAGTCGGCGATGTCGT
The DNA here is from genome assembly GCF_005406235.1 of Campylobacter sp. MIT 12-5580. Lineage (NCBI taxonomy): Bacteria > Pseudomonadati > Campylobacterota > Epsilonproteobacteria > Campylobacterales > Campylobacteraceae > Campylobacter > Campylobacter sp. MIT 12-5580. The sequence continues at coordinate 115,745 of NZ_NXLK01000003.1, read as the reverse complement.
TAAAGCAGTCATTCGCAGAGTTTTTGCAGATAAAAATGGAATTCGCATCGAGCTTTCAAGAACAAGCCCAAAATTCCTTGAAGCTTTACTTGAAGCTGAAGTGCCAGAGATCAAAGATGGCTTGGTTAAAGTATATGCAAGTGCGAGGATTCCGGGCGAAAGAGCAAAAATCATCTTGCAAAGTTTAAGCGCGAGTGTTGATGCTATCGGCGCAACCGTAGGACAAAAAGGTGTAAGGATTAACGCAGTAAGCAAAGAACTTCACAATGAAAATATCGATTGTATCGAATACAGCGATGAAGTAGCCATACTTATCATGCGTGCCTTAGCTCCAGCGATCATCAGTTCAGTAAATTTAGAAGAACCTAAAAACGAAGATGAACCTAAAATCGCTCTTGTTTCACTCAATAGCGAGCAAAAAAGCAAAGCTATAGGCAAAAGTGGCATTAATATACGTCTTGCTTCTATGCTTACAGGCTATGAGATCAAGCTTGTTGAACTTGGCACAGCAAGCAATGCAAATAGCGAAGAAGCGATGAAAAATCTTGAAAATCTCTTTAAAAATGTCTAAAATAAAGATAAAAGCATAAAAGATTTTTTTGCGTTTTTTGCAATAATCCTTGTTTAATGTTTATAAACCTTAAAACTCTATAACAAAAAACGATGCTTTTAAACTGCAAAGTTTTATTAAGATATAAAAATATAAAGCAAGTCTTAGAAGGTTTTTACAATGAAAAAGATTGTTTTGATAGCTTTGATTAGTATTATATTTTCAGCGTGTGGAACGACTTTAAGCCGCTATCCTATGGAATATATAGGAGGTGCGTGCGTAAGAGGAACAAGCTCTATAAACGATAACGAACAAAAAGTAGGCATGCTTTATCATTTTAATCTGGTTAGAAAATACACTATAGATATACCCGTTTGTTTTATTGGTATATATCCTGCTTTAATCGTTTATGGTGCTGATATCGTGATTTATAGTAGAATATCAAGCAAACATGCTGATGAGGATATTTGCGAATTTAAATTAACAAAGTTTGAAAGAGTGCAGTGTTTAAGCGATTTTGCAATACAACAAAAAAACGAAAATACAAAATACTACACCGACAATAAAGAACGTTTAGATAGCTACATCAATGTAAATGATGAGAAATACCAAATGTTAGAAATAGATAAAAAACAAAAATAGCTCATCATAGCAATAAGATATGATTGTTTATTGAGTTTAACACTAAAAACATTTTTAAAGTTTAAGCCCAAACTCGCTACCCATCAGCATTTAATCTATCTTCAGCACACTCAAAAAAGCTTCTTGAGGTAAGCTTACCTTACCTATGGCTTTCATTCTTTTTTTGCCTTCTTTTTGCTTTTCAAGCAATTTTCTTTTTCTTGTGATATCGCCCCCATAGCATTTTGCGGTTACATTTTTACCCATGGATTTTATGGTTTCTCTGGCTATGATTTTTGAGCCAATGCTTGCTTGAATAGCCACTTCAAAAAGCTGTCTTGGAACTATTTCTTTCATGGCTTTTACAAGTTCTCTGCCCTTGCTTTGTGCCTTTTGGCTTGGCACTATAATGCTTAAAGCATCGACATTTTCTCCAGCCACCTTTATATCAAGCTTAACCAAATCCCCAACCCTAAACTCAATAGGCTCATAATCAAAGCTTGCATAGCCCTTCGTAAGACTTTTAAGCTTATCATAAAAATCCATAACAATCTCATTTAAAGGTAAATCATACTCAAGCAAAACCCGCACCGGCGTGATATAATCCATCTTAACCTGCACGCCTCTTTTATTGTTAAGCAAGGTGATGAGATTGCCTAAAAACTCGCTTGGAGTGATGATAGTTGCACGCACAAAAGGCTCTTTAATATGATCGATTTTATTTACCATAGGCAGTTCGCTTGGGTTTTGAATTTGTATCATAGAGCCATCTGTAAGATATACTTCATAAGTTACAGTTGGTGCAGTGGCTATCAAGTCAAGATTAAATTCTCTTTCAAGTCTTTCTTTAATCACTTCCATATGCAAAAGCCCTAAAAAGCCCACCCTAAAGCCAAAGCCTAAAGCTAAAGAAGTTTCTGGCTCATAAGTAATAGAACTATCATTAAGTTTTAATTTCTCTAAAGCATCTCTTAAGTCTTCAAATTTATCTGTTTCTATAGGATAAAGTCCTGCAAAGACAAAAGCCTTTGCCTTTTCAAAGCCTTCAATGGCTTTGCTTGCTTTGTTTTTGCTTAAGGTTATAGTATCGCCAACTTGCACATCGCCTAAGGTTTTAAGTCCTAAAACTACTATGCCAACCTCACCTGAGCTAAGCTGCTTCGTCTTTATAGGTGCTAGGGGATGAGGGTATAAAAGCCCTTGCACGAGGTGCTTTTTAGCTGTGCTCATGATAAAAACTTCATCATTTAGGGCAATTTGTCCCTCATACACACGCACTAAGGCTAGGGCTCCAAGATAATTATCAAACCAGCTATCATAAATTAAAGCCTTGCAAGGCGAGTTATCAGCCTCTTTTGGGGCTGGAATTTTTGTAATGATAGCTTCGATAAGCTCTTTAATACCCTGCCCGCTTTTTGCGCTCACGCAAAGCGCTTCATCGCAATTTATACCGATGATATGCTCAATCTCGTGTTTAACCTTATCAATATCAGCTGAAGGCAGATCGATTTTATTAATTACTGGTATAATCTCAAGATTATTTTCTAAGGCTATATAGACATTTGCTATAGTTTGAGCTTCCACACCTTGACTTGCATCAACGACAAGCAAAGCCCCTTCACAGCTTGCTAAAGACCGACTTACCTCATAAGAAAAATCCACATGTCCGGGGGTGTCTATGAGATTAAGCACAAATTTTTCATTTTCAAATTCGTATTCAAGCCTCACACTTTGAGCTTTTATGGTAATGCCTCTTTCTTTTTCTATATCCATAGTATCCATAACTTGAGCTGACATCTGCCTATCACTTATAGCCCCACATTCACTGATAATGCGATCAGCTAAGGTGCTTTTTCCATGATCAATATGAGCGATAATGCAAAAATTTCTTATGTTTTTCAAGTTTTACATTCTTATTAAAAAATCTTTAAAATTTTGCAAATTTTCTGAACGATTACATAAAAAAATTACACTTCTGGCTTTTAAAAGCTCTTTTTTCAATCTTTTAAAACGCTTTGTTTTTTGTTCGATAAAATGAGGATATTGCTCTTCTATACTCTTTTGCATGACAAAATCATGCATAGCAACCATATTGTTGCGTTTGTCTTTAACAACTCTCATATTATTATGCTCATACATTTGTTCATAATCTTTAAAAAAATATGCAAAATCCTCCTCAAACATATTATTTACAGCCTCTAATGAATAAGACATCATCCAATCAATAGGAGAAGAAAATTTTCTTAGTTTATATTTATGTAAATAATGTGCCACCCTACAAGCATTTCCACAGCTTAACACTAGATCAGCCTTAAAATCATTGTTTGTCCTACAAAATAACTGAAATATCTTTTGCAAAGCATTCAAAGCAAGCTCCTTTCGGTCATATTATGCAAAATTCAAAAAGCACATTGTAGCAAAAGATGAATTAATTTTCTTTGAAATTTCATACTAAAACTAAGTGAATTAAAAGTAAAAATGCTTTATACTTTAGCTTAAATTTAACCCACTAAGGAAAAGATTAAGTGAAAAAATGGCTCTTTGTTAGCATTTTGCCTTTATTTTTAAGCGCTTCAAATTTAAACGAGCTTATCGAATTGAGCTTGAAAAATGAAACATATTTAACTCAAGAATTACAAAGTCAAAAAGCTTATGAAGAAAAGCAAGCTGCATTTAGAGCGTATCTACCAAGCCTAAGCGTGCAAGGAGCGTATGTTGCAAACAACAAAGATCGTTTCATCATCGATCCTAAAGAAAGCTTGTATGCAAAACTTTCTTTAAGCGTCTTGCTTTATGATGCAGGAGGAAGGGAAGCAAAGCTCAAAAGCCTTGAAAGCTTACACAAACTTGCCAAGCTTAATCAAGAATACAGCAAAAACTATCTCTTTTTTCAAGCAAGCACCTTGTTTTTAAACTATCAAAGTGTGCAAGCGTTAATCAAAGCAAGCGAGCAAAAAGAACTCTTTTTAAATGAAAATCTCAAGCGCCTTGAAGCCTTTTATAAAACCGGCTTAAGCTCAAAAGAAGAACTTGAAAGCGTAAGAGCAAAAGCTGCTCTTGTCAAACTTGAGCTGGCTAAAAATAAACTTCAATTGCTTGAAATTTCAAAAAATATCCAAGAGCTTTGCGGACAAAACTTTATCCCGCAAGGCAATGCAAGCCTTAAAGAACCGGGTTATCAAAGCTCAAATTCGCTTGAAATCATCATCGCACAAGAACAAAGCATACTTGCAAAACACCAACTTCAAAGCGTAAGGGCTGAGTATTTTCCGCGTTTTTTCCTACAGAATAATCTTGGTTTTTATAAAAATAACTTTGATATTAACATACCAAATTCGCCTATCTTGCCTTTGCAAGACTTTGCTAACAAATACTTGCAAAAACATTCAACAAATAATCAATTCATACTTGGTTTTGAATGGAAAATTTTTGATTTTGGCGCAACAAAGGCTAAGGTTGAGGCTGCACGACTTGAAGTGCAAATGATGAGCTTAAATGCTACTTATACACAAAGAAAAAACAAGCTTGAACTCAACTATCTTATCGATGAACTCAAAGTTTTAAAAGAACAAATTAATGCTCTTGAGCTAAGCTTAAATGCAAGCAAGCTTGCCTTTGAAAGCGTGGATAAAAAATATAAAGCTGGTTTAAAATCTTATACTGAATACCTTCAAAGCTTAGAAAATCTTTTTCAAACAAGGGCGAATTTAGAACTTGTGAAAAATGAATTTGAAATCGCTAAGGCAAGGTATTATTTTAATGCTGGCATAAGCATAAAAAAAAGGATAGCTTCGTGAAAAAAGTTTTGTGTTTGTTTTTTGCTGTTTTAAGCTTAAAGGCTGAGGAAATTTATGCAAGCTTTGATGTGTATGCTCTTCATCAAAGCAAACTTGCCTTTGAAAGCGGTGGCATAGTCAAGGAGATCAAAATAGAGCCTTCAAGTGTAGTAAAAAAGGGCGATGTTTTAATCATACTTGAAAACTCAAGCGAGCTCATAGGCTTACAAAACGCACAAAATAAACTTGCACTTGCTGAAATAGCCTTTAAAAACGCACAAAGCAAGATGGATAAATTTAAAGAAGTGCAAAGCATGATCGATACACAAAGCTTTGAGGATATAGAAGCAAACTTTAAACGCGCAGGCTTAGAGCTTGAAAGTGCAAAGATCAATGTTAAGCATTTTGAAAACTTACTTGATAAAAAAAGCTTAAAGGCTCCATTTGATGGCATAATAGCGGCTAAATTTGTTGAGCTTGGACAAGGAGTTGCGCCCATTTCTCAAGCTGTGCTTGAGATTTATTCGTATCCAGAAGTAAAACTTGTGCTTAGTTTTGATGAGAAGTATAAGGACAAGGTTAAAGTGGGACAAAATTATCGTTTTAAGCTTAAAGGGCAAGATAAAGAACAAAGCGCAAAAATCAGCCTTGTATATCCTAGTATAGAGCCAAAAACAAGAAAGATTTTTGCAGAAGTAAAAAGTTCTCATCTTACGCCCGGACTTTTTGGAGAAGGCGTTATTATCGCTGAGTAAGACATGTATAAGCTAGCCATTAACCGCCCTATCACAACCTTGATGTTTTTTGTTGCTTTAATCATCTTTGGACTCATTTCAGCCTTTTCTATGCCTATAAATTTATATCCAAGAGTAAATATCCCTTTGATTAAGATCACAGCAGCTACGAGTGGGGATTTAAGTTTTATAGAAAGCAAGATCACTAAAGAGATTGAAAATGCTATCAGCGAGATTGATGGCATTAAAAATATAAGCTCGGCAAGTTATGATAATTTCAGCATTAGTGTGGTTGAATTTGAGCTTAGTAAAGATCTTGAAATCGCAGCAAATGATGTGCGTGATAAGATAGGCGCTTTAAGTCTTAGCGTAAAGCCAAAGATAGAAAAAATTTCATCAGATGCAGGAAGTATCATCAGTCTTTTTATCAGCTCAAAAAGTAAAGATAGCCTTCATTTAATGAGAAGCGTTGATGAAAAACTAAAGCCTTTTTTACAACGCATTTTAGGCGTTGGCAAGATCGAAACCATAGGCTTTTTAAAGCCTCAAATTCGCATAAAACTCGATCCAGAAAAACTCAGCAAATACCACCTCAACGCCCAAGATGTAGCACAAATCATTCAAAGCCAAAATTTCAAACAAGCCTTAGGCGAGCTAGAAAATGACAAAGAAAATTTTATCATCAAGGGCTATTTTGAAGCGACAAACCTTGAAGAATTAGGGCAAATCAGACTTATGCCCGGAGTTTTTTTAAGCGATGTTGCAAACATAGAACAAGGCTATGAGGACGCTAAACAAGATGCTTTTTTTGAAGGGCAAAATGGAGTTTTGCTTGAAATAAACAAGATCAGTGGCTATAACGCTCTTGAAGCGATTAAAAATGTCAAAGCTAAGCTAGGCGAGTTTGAAAAGCTTGCTGGGGCAGATTTAAGCGTAAAAGTGGTGTATGATAAAAGCGAAAATATCAGCAAACACCTTATGCAAGTGATCTTTGATCTTATTTTAGGTGTTATTTTAACGATGACTATCGTGTTTTTGTTTTTGCGAAATTTAAGCGCAACTATCATCGCAAGCATTGCTATACCTTGTTCTATCATCGCGACTTTTTTTCTTATCGATATGCTCGGCTTTGATCTAAACCGCCTAACTTTCATCGCTTTAACGCTTAGCATTGGCATTTTTGTTGATGATGCTATAGTGGTGATTGAACATATCTCAAAAAAAATCACTACTTTAAGCCCATTGCAAGCTGCTTTTGAGGGCATTAGTGAGATAGGTTTTAGCGTGCTTAGCATTAGCGTGGTGCTTTTGTGCGTTTTTATCCCCATTTCTTTTATGGACTCTGTGCCGGGCTTATTTTTTAATGCTCTTGGCATAAGTGTTGCATGTGGGATTGTAGTAAGCTTTTTAGTAGCGGTATTTTTAATCCCTAGCCTTTGTGCTCGCTTTTTTAACCCAGCTCAAAGCAAGTTTTATCAAAAAAGCGAACAATTCTTTGAAAATATAGAGCAAAGTTATCAAAACTTACTTGCTAAAATCCTTAAAAACAAAGGTAAATTCATACTTTCAAGCTTTGCTATCATTGCTGTGTGCTTTTTCTTAGCAAGCAGGCTTGGGCTTGATTTTTTGCCAGAAGAAGATGACGCAGAGTTTCAAATTCAGCTTGAACACAAGCAAAATGTGAGCTTAAACGCTATGCAAAATATCACCCAAGAAATACTAAGAACAATAAAAAGCGATGAAAGGGTGGAATACGCATATCTACTTTTAGGATATAATGATGCCAAAGAGAGTAAAAAAGCTAAAATTTATGTCAAGCTCAAGCCACTTAATGATAGGGATAAAAGACAGCCAGCCATTATCAATGAATACCGCCAAAAACTACACAATGAAAACTTAAAGATCAAAGTCTTATCCTTGCCTAAATTTGAAGGGGCTGGGGTTGATGAGCCGGTGCAATTTGTCTTGCTAGGAGATGATATAAACGAGCTTTTAAAAGCAAGTGAGCGAGCAAAGGCTGTGCTAGCAAGCAACAAAGATATCAGCGATATAGATGATAATGCAAATTCTAAAAAAGGCGAAGTAGCTGTAAGCATCAACAAAGAGCTTGCTAAAAAGCTTAATGTCAATCCTGAGTATGCTGCTGGTGTGCTTGCTTACTCTTTTGGGCAGCTTAGCGTAGGAAGTATGAGCGTTGGGGACTTTAAAGATGAAGTGGTGCTTTCTTTTGATGAGAAATTTAAGCAAAATATAAAGGCTCTTGATAAAATAGAGATTAAAAACAACGATGGGCTTGTTTTAAGCCTTGCGAGCGTAGCTGATTTTGTGTATAAAGAGGATTTGGGCGTGATAAATCGCTATAACAAAAACCGCAGTGTCAAGATCACAGCAAGCAATGGGGATTTGTCTTTAGGTGCTGTGCAAAACTTGCTTGTATCGCATGCTGATGAAATTCTAGGACAAAACTCAAATTTAAGCTATACCTTTTCTGGTTTTATCAGAATGCTTGGCGAAACCATTCATGGCTTTGTTATCGTTGTCGCTTTAGCTTTGGTGCTGATCTATCTTGTTTTAGCAGCTTTATATGAAAGCTTGATCTTACCTTTTATCATCATGCTTACCATGCCTTTAGCCTTTGCTGGGGCGTGCTTTGGGCTATTTATCACGGGAAATTCTTTCTCGCTTTTCGTGCTTGTGGCTATCATCTTGCTTTTTGGTATGGTGGGTAAAAATGCTATCTTGCTTGTTGATGTGGCAAATCAAAAATGCCATGAGGGCTTAAAAGCTGATGAAGCATTAATAGAAGCTGGAAAACAAAGGCTTAGAGCGATTTTGATGACAACTTTAGCGATGATTTTTGCTATGCTTCCACTTGCTCTAAGTAGAGGCTCAGGCTATGAGGGAAACTCGCCTATGGCTATAGCTGTGATCTTTGGGCTTATTAGCTCAACCATACTTACCTTGCTTGTGGTGCCAGCTTTGTTTTCTTTTGCATATAAGCTTGATTCGCGTTTAAGAAGGATTTATGAGAGAAAAAAGGTTTAAGCTAAATTTGAAATTTCATTTTTTTTTTTTTTGATATAATCGCTTTTGATTTTTAAATTTTAAGGATAAAAAATGAAAAAGAATGTCATCTTACTTGGTGGAAGCAATTCTGTAATGGTGAATGGCTTGCAAAAGGGGTTAAAAGAAGGCATCGATATCTTAAATACTAGTGGCTGGGGGGGGGGGCTTAGAGTTTTATAATCTTGCCTTAGGAGCTAATGATTCTTTACAAAAGCTCTTTGCTATTAAACAGTATGCAAATATTATAAAAAACACAGAATATATTATCATAGAAACAAATATTAATGACTATGATATGTTTCATTGGGGTTTTTCTTTAGATATCATTGCTAGAAATTTTGAATTTTTATGCAAGAGTCTTGCCAATCTTCAAGTTAAGGTTCTTTTTTTGATATTGCCACTTAAAGTTTTCAATAATGCTGATGAAAAGAAATTAAAAATAATTACTCAGCTTATAAGATTGAAAGTGAAGCAGTATAATTTTAATCTTATTGATATGCAAAAGTATTATCTCAATAAAGATTTAAATAGCTTTTTCGCAACAAGTGATCCCTATCATCAACTTGGCACCATAATGAAGGTATTAGGACAAAATATCATAAAAAATTTAGCCTTTTTAAAGCAAAATGTCCTCTCACAAAATTGGGAATTACCAAATTTTGTCATTGCAACACCAAAAGAAATTTTTGATTGTCCAGAAAAATTGCCAATGAAATATATTAAAAATTCTTTCATTGAACAATCCATATATAAAGTAGATGAAAAAACAAAACTTCATTTTAATCAAAATTTTCAAAAGTATCATATATTGGGTATGTCTATATGGAATGCACTTGAAGGTTTAGAAAATGAAAACACTTTCTCAAGCTATATCATAGAAAACAAGTCAAACAAAATAGTTAAGAACATAAAAGGACAGCATTGCTTTTTTCATTCTTTGGAAAGTCAATTTAAGATTGATGAGCAAAGTTGTTTGTATTTTAATGTAGATAATGAAAAATCAACTGAACCTAGTGTATGGTTGCTAAGAAATTTTAAAGCTAATTTAAGTGTCAGGTATTGCGGTTTAGTGTATTTTTTCTTGGCTAACTCTATGGAAAATTTTCACCAAGAACAAATTGATTTTAATGCTTTGGCTGAAGAAGGCATACAAATTCCCAAAGAATACAATTTCGATCATCTCATACCGCCTATTGAATTATACAAAGAAATCATCGATGAGTATTGCACCCGAATGGATCCAATAAAACTTGCTCCATTACAAGCTCAAATAAATGATTTGAATTCTAAACTACAGCATTTAAATCAAGAAAAAGAACAGCTTGCTACTCAGATTCATTCTCTCCCTCACCAAAAACAAATTCAAGAACTTGAAAATCTTAAATTTGATACAAATATCAAAAAACTTCAAGTAAAAAAGCTTGAAAAAGAACTTGGTTTAAAACTTAGCGAACTTGAGCCAAAACTCATCATCACACAAGATGAGCTAAACTCAGCCAAAGCAAGAGTGCATAAACATTTAGCCTATAAACTAGGACAAGCCTTAATTATCAATTCAAAGTCTTTACTTGGTTATCTTAGAATGCCTTTTATCTTAAGCTATATAAAAGCCCAGCACCATTTTGAACTTAAAAAATACCAAAATGCCATTGCTAAAAATCCAAATTTAAAACTTCCTCCTTTAGAAAACTATGCGGACTATAAAGAAGCTTTACAAAAAAAACAATGCCTGACTTATAAGCTTGGGCTTGCTTTAATGCAAGCTGATAAAACTTGGTATAAAGGTGGATATGCGAAGTTTTATTTTGAGAGTAAAAGATTGAAAAAAGAATTTAAGGGGAAGGGTTAGGTGTTTGATATTTAGTGAAAAAAATTAAATTTTATGATTGAAAATAAGGTTTAAGCTTAGCAAATTCACAAGTTTTTTGCACGCTTAAGTAGCTTTTTACTTTGACTGCGTTAGAATTTAGGCTTTGAATACATTGGAGTTTATATGGATTTTTTTGGTTTTGATCTAGCGTATGTTTTTATCGGTGTTATCTCAGGCATAGCTTCTGGGCTTTTTGGTATAGGTGGAGGTATGATTATCGTGCCTTTTGCTTTGATTTTGGGGCTTAGCTCTCATCATGCCATTGCTATGTCTGTGGTGCAAATGATCTTTGCTTCAGTTTTTGGCTCATATATCAACTACAAAAAAAAGAATTTAAATCTCAAAGACGGGCTTTTTGTCGGACTTGGCGGTATTATTGGGGCAAGTTTTAGCGGGGTTGTGGTGAATTTTTTCACAGATATTACCCTAACAGCTGTGTTTTTGTGTGTTAGCATAGTCTTTTTTCTTAAATACGCCTTTAGCGTGCAAAATCCTATCAATTCAGAACAAAAAGGGAAGCTTTTAAAGAATTTCATACTTGTGTGTGCTGGGATTTTCACGGGCGTTTTTGCCATATCTTTAGGTATAGGCGGTGGGCTTTTAATCGCTCCTATTTTAGGGTATTTTTTGGGTTATGATAGTAAAAGAGTAGTTTCTTTATCACTTTTTTTTGTGATTTTTGCAAGTGTTTCAGGCACGATAAGCTTTGTTACTCAAGGCGTTATTGATGAAAGCGTGGTAAAAAATGGTATCGTCATAGGCTTAGGCTCTATGTTAGGCGTTTATTTAGGTATTAAAATAGTCCAAAATATGAAACTTGATGCACATAAAAAAGCACTTTTAGCCATTTACACCCTTTCTATAAGCCTAACTGGAATTTCTTTACTTCGCAAGCTTGGTATTATCTCTTTTTAGCTTTAAAGCAAGGATTTTATGCTACAATAAAAGCTTTGAAAAATTAAGGATATTAAAATGAACGATAGCATAAAAATCATCGGTGCAAGGGAAAATAATCTTAAAAATATCAATCTTGAACTTCCAAAAAATCAGCTTGTCGTTTTTACCGGACTTTCAGGCTCAGGTAAATCAACGCTTGCCTTTGCTACTCTTTATGCAGAAGGACAAAGACGTTATATAGAGAGCCTAAGCGCCTATGCAAGGCAGTTTTTAGATAAGGTTGCTAAGCCAGATGTTGATAAGATAGAGGGCTTAACCCCAGCCATAGCCATAGATCAAAAAACCACTTCTAAAAATCCTCGCTCCACAGTTGGCACTATCACAGAAATTTATGATTATTTGCGTTTATTATATGCTAGAATTGGCACCCAACACTGCCACAAATGCGGTAAAATCATCTCTAGTATGAGTGCAGGGGATATTACAAATGAAATTTTAAAGCTTCCAAATGGAGCTAAAATCATCATTTACGCCCCACTTGTACGTGAAAAAAAAGGCAGTTTTAATGATTTGCTTGAAAGTCTTGTTGCAAAAGGCTATGTAAGGGCTTTAATAGATGGAGTTTTAGTTAGACTTGATGAAGAAATAGAGCTTTCAAAGACAAAAAAACACAGTATCAAACTTGTCATTGATCGCTTAGAAATTCAAGATGATTTGCTTGCTCGCTTAAGTTCTGATATAGAAAAAGGCTTACAAGAAAGTTATGGCGAGCTTGAAGTTGAGGTTTTAAATGCTGAAGAGCTAGGCATTAGCAAGCATTATCATTATAGCGAGCATAATGCTTGTTTTGATTGCAAAATTTCTTTTAATGAGCTTGAGCCCTTAAGCTTTTCTTTTAACTCCCCAAAAGGAGCATGTGAGGCTTGTGATGGGCTTGGGATTCGCTATAGTCTTGATATGAAAAAGCTTATTGATGAGAATTTGAGCATTGAGAATGGGGCGATTAAGACTATGTATGGCTTTAATAAAAGCTATTATTATAAGTTTTTACTTGCCTTTTGCGAGCAAAATGAAATCAGCACCAAAAAGCCTTTTGGCGAGCTAAGTGAAGATGAAAAACGTTTGGTGCTTTATGGTAATGCTAAGGAAATTAACTTTTTGTGGAAAAAACATCGCTTAAAACGCACTTTTGAAGGAGTTGTGAAAATCGCTTATGATATACTCAAAGATGAAAGAGATTTAGAAGACTTTATGAGCGAAAAAATTTGTAAGGATTGTGGCGGACATAGGCTTAAGCCTGAAAGCTTGGCTGTAAGAGTAGCAAATAAAGGCTTGGGCGAAATTTTAGATATGAGCGTGGAAGCTTGTGTGAGCTTTTTTTCAAATGAAAAGCATTTCAAGGCTTTAAACGCACAAGCAAAACTCATCGCAAGTCCTATTTTAAAAGAGATCAATGAAAGACTTTTCTTTCTTTTTGATGTGGGACTTGGCTATCTTTCTTTGGGACGCGATGCAAGGACTATTAGCGGAGGAGAAGCCCAACGCATACGCATAGCTTCTCAAATTGGCTCTGGACTTAGTGGAGTAATGTATGTTTTAGATGAGCCTAGCATAGGACTTCATGAAAGAGATACGCAAAAACTCATTAAAACGCTAAGAAATTTACAAGCTAAGGGCAATACCCTCATAGTTGTAGAACATGATAAGATGACTATAAAGGAGGCTGATTTTATCGTTGATATTGGTCCTAAGGCTGGTAAATTTGGTGGAGAGGTTGTTTTTGCTGGCACTTATAAAGAGCTTTTAAAAAGCAAGAGTGAAACAGCTTTATATATGAATGGTAAAAAAAGCATAGAACATGTTAAAAACCGCCCTCAAAAAGACTGGCTTGAGCTTAAAAATGTAAATATCAATAATATCAAGAATTTAAATGCTAAATTTCCTCTGCAAAATTTAGTCGCTATCACAGGTGTTTCAGGCTCTGGCAAAAGCTCACTTATCTTGCAAACCCTGCTTCCTTTTGCTCAAGAAGAGCTTAACCGCGCAAGAAAGGTAAAAACCTTAAGCGGAGTGCAAATTGAAGGACTTGACAAACTTGATAAGGTGATTTATCTTGATCAAAGCCCAATAGGACGCACACCTCGCTCAAATCCAGCTACTTATACAGGAGCGATGGATGAGATAAGAAATCTTTTTGCTAGCACCAAAGAAGCAAAGATGAGAGGCTATAAGGCTGGACGTTTTAGCTTTAATGTCAAAGGTGGGCGTTGCGAAAAATGCAGTGGAGACGGCGAGATCAAAATAGAAATGCATTTTTTACCAGATGTTATGGTCGTTTGTGATGTATGCAAGGGCAAAAGATATAATGAAGCAACCCTAGAGATCAAATACAAAGGCAAAAGCATAGCTGATATTTTAGCCATGAGTATAATAGAAGCCAATGAGTTTTTTAGCTCTGTGCCTCGTATCAAACAAAAGCTTGATACCCTTGTGAAAGTGGGGCTTGACTATCTTACCTTAGGGCAAAATGCCACGACTTTAAGCGGAGGAGAAGCCCAACGCATAAAGCTTGCAAAAGAACTTAGCCGAAGTGATACAGGAAAAACCCTTTATATCTTAGATGAACCAACAACAGGGCTTCATTTTGAAGATGTAAATAAACTCATCTTGGTTTTACAACACTTAGTTGATCTTAAAAACTCAGTTTTTGTTATAGAGCATAATTTAGATGTGATTAAAAATGCTGATTATCTCATAGATATGGGACCAGAAGGTGGGGTAAAGGGCGGAAAAATCATCGCTCATGGCAGCGTAGAAAAGGTGGCTAAAGAGCACATTAAAAGTGGCTCTTATACAGGAAAATTTCTTGCTCTTGAACTTAAAAACAAAAAGCAAAAGGCGGCTAAATGAGAGCTTTTTTAATCGATGCTGAAAATGTAAATTTTGATAATTTTATCACACAAAGAAGCTTTAAGAAAAAAGATCATTTTTATATCATCGGCAATTCAACCTTGAAATTTTCTCTTTTTACCTTGCGTTTTTTGCAAGATAAAAAGCTTAAAATTTATGATTTTAATGAATGTAGTAAGGATTATGCAGATAAGATTATTTTAAGTTTGCTTGGCTTTTTGCTGGCTAAAAAGAAGTTTAAAAAATGTTTTATAGTTAGCAACGATAAGATTTTTTCAAGGCTTGATTTTACAAAAGAACTTTACAAAAAACATGTAAAAATACTCTCGCCAAGCAATGATAAGATCAAAAAAATACAAGAATCAGCCTATCATATAGAGCTTTTTGAGAAAAATGAAAGGCTTATTAAGGATTTAAGAGAAGAAAGTGTGAATTTAGGCGAGTTTCACCGCCTTTTGCAAAAGCATTTTAAAATTCATGGAACCTTGATTTATAAGTATCTCAAGCAAGAAAAAAATGAGGAATTTTTCACGCTTAAAAAAAGCAAGCTTTTACTTGAAAAGCCGCATTCTTCAAAAGAGCTTCAAAACTTTTCAAAAAACGACGAACAAATACTTGATCTTACACCAAATATAAAGCTACTAAGCCATGATGACACGATTTCACAAGAAGATAAAAGCTTAAATGAAGCTCAAGAAGAAAATTCAAAAAAAGCACAAGAAGCAAACACCCAAAATTTCACTCAAAGAAAACAAACACACACTCAAAATAAACACAAAAAAAGTTTTAAAAACACTCAAAGCTTAAATTCAAACGAGGATAAAACCCAGCCTTTAAAAACCACTCACCCACAAACGCAAGAAAACGATCCTAAAGAAAAGTTTTTCAAACAGCTTTTTAGCCCGCTTAAACTCTTTAAAAAATAATTGCATTTAAGCAAGATAAACTCAAGCTCAGCCTTTTTTCTTTTCAAGATTAAGCCAAAGCACAGAGACTAACTTCACTTCACGCAATCAATGCTTTGCATGATAAATACGCTTTTAAACCTCCTCAAAACTTCGATCAAGCAAGGTTATAAGCTCGGTATTATTATTTGCTTTAGCATAATCAAGAGCAGTTTTACCCTGTGCATCTTTGATGTCTATATTCGCTCCAGCCTTAATGAGCTTGCTTGCTTTTTGCGTTAAATTTGCCTTAACAGCGACAATTAAAGGCGTATCGCCTTCTTGATCGATAAAATCAGTGCCGATTTTACAAAGCCTTTTAAATATCAAGTCATCAGTGCTATCAAACCATAGATAATAACACAAACACACTTCCTCAGCCCTTATTTTATAGCCATTTTTAAGCATATATTCAAGTATTGCCTCGCCTCCTTCGCTTACAGCCAAAAAAAGCTTGCCAGCAAAGCTAAAGCCAGCTTTCTCAATAAGAAATTTAAAGCTTGCAAGACTTTGAAATTTCATCGCCCTATCAAGCAAACTTAAATCCTCTTCATCTCTAAGCTCCTTCAAATAAGGTTTTGTTTGAAGCAAAAACTCAAGACTTTTGAGCTTGCCAAAACTCACAGCAAGGAAAACTGGGTGTTTATGCATATCTTTTATACTTTGGTTTTGATATTTTTCAAGCCTTGTTATATCATCGTTTAAAACAGCCAAAGAAAGCCTATCAAAACGTTCATCATCACTTAAAATTTGAAAATCAATCTTATCAAAATGTTCGCTTAGCCACTCAAAAGCTAAAAATTTGGCATTTAAAAGAGCAAAATGCCCCGCATATAAAGGGAATTTAAAGCCTTTCATCTGCACGTTTTCATCTTTTAAACCTTGTTTGCGTAAAAAATCAAGCATAAACAAATCCCCACACAAAGCACTAAAGCTTAAAAGCCCTACTCCATCAAGTCTTAAGCTCAAAACCCTTGTCCCACTAAAAGCCCTAAATTTAGCCTTCTTTCCACACTTCACATTTAAAGCCTGCTGTAAAAGCTCAGCACTCAAACAAGGCTTTAAAACCTGCTCTTTTTGAGTTTTTCTCAAAATATCAGCAAAAGAATCCTCATCATAAGCATTAAATTCAAGCTCTTGTCCTAAGATAGCTTTAAGCACATTTGCCTCTAATTTATACATCAGCGCATAATGAAGTAAAGCAAATCCCCTAAAATCCTTTGCTTCATACCATTTATCAAAATCAAGCAAATAAAGATAAAAAGCAAGATAATCTTTTTGTTGCAAATAATTTAAAGTCCTATAAAAAGGCGAGTTTAAAGCCCTTAAAAGCCAAATTGCAAAAGCTAAACAAATAATATCTAAAATTAAGCTTAAAAATCTGTCTTGATATAGGCTTAAACACATATCTACAAATACAAACAAAACAAATACCAAGCAAAGCTTTTTGTATAAAGCTATACTACCAACTTTTGATCTTAAAAGCTCTATGATAGCCACTAAAATCAAAGCAATCATTAAAACTGAATTTACAAGATATAAATAAGTCATCATGGCATTCCTTTGTAAGAAATTTTAGCCTAAAATTATCAATTTTTTTTAAAATTAGCTTTTAAATTTGCTATAATTTATCCTTTTTAAAGCAATTTTACTCTCAAATAAACAAAAAAAAAGGGGGGGGGGCATAGTAATGAATACAAAACTCATATTTTCGTCTTCAAACGCAAATAATTTGAATTACCTCGCCCTACTTAAAGGCTTTTTTACTTGGAACGCCAAAGAGTCTTTAAGTCGTAAGAATTTTTGGCTTGCTTTGGGGTGCAATTTTCTTTTATGGTTTAGCCTTTCTATTATCATTTTAATCTCTGGCTTAAATGTAGGCTTATTTTCTATAAGCATACAGCCAGCATTTGGTATTGGGGCAGCTTTTGTGAGTTTGTTTTTTTTCATCTTTTTCATCTATCTTGCGGCACGAAGATTAAAGGATTTAAGCGCAGATGAAGGCAAGCTTGCTTTTCTTTTTAAACCTAAAACTTTTTATATCTTTATGTTTTTATATGTTTTAATATTTGCAGGCTTTTTATATTTATGGGTTCAAACGCGGATAGCAGATATAGAATTTTTAATCCGCGCATTATTAATAGGAGAGCATGATTTTGACTCTTATCTTTTTTGCCTAGCATTAGCAAGTCTCACTCTTTTTAGTTTTATTTTTAATTTTTATTTATTTATATTTTTATTTGATAAAAATGCTTCCTTACTCAGCAAAAAGCCTTTAGGCTTTAAATTTGATGTATTTTCAACTTGCTTTTTTGCTCTTGCTTTAGCTTTGATTGTGTATTTCTTTCACTATGATTTCAAGTCTAGCTTTGATAATACTCAACTAGTGGAAGAAAATTCTTATACTTTTCTTAAGCTTTGTCTTGTTGTAGCTTTTATCGTTATATTTTTTTATCTGCCAAATTTCATTACTCGCCTGTTTGCAAGCTTTGTTTTGGGGCTTTATTGTATAAGTTTTATCGTGATTTTACTTACGCAAACCACTAAAGATTTAGATACCTTTTTTGAGATAAGCTTAATGAACGCAACCTTAATCTTTATACTCGGGCTTTTCTTTTGGGCTTTAAATTACAAAAATGCAGCGATTTTAATGCTTGTCTTTTTATTTTATAGCTCTTTTCGCATAGAAGATGATAAAACCGGCTTACTCTTAGATATAGGTTTTACGCTAGGGCTTTTATTTGCTGTGTTTGCAGGCTTATCTTTTTGGAAAAAATTTAATGATTTTGACAAAAATAAGGCTTATATACCTAGCTTAGTCCTTATTTTTATAGCTTTAATTATGTTAGATTTTTTATCAAAGCATTATTTCCTTCCTCGCTTTTCGAGTTTAGAATATAGTGTTTTAGGGCAATTAAAAGCCTTAGCTGCAGATGTTATAAACCATGCTTATACAGCCTTTTATATATATGTATTTTATTATTTTACTCATAAAAATTTAGCTAATAAAGCCTTAAAACTTAGCATACTTGGACTTATAGCCTTAAATTTGCTTTTTATGATATTTGTTGTGTCAGTTAGAACAAAAATTTTATCTGATATATTATCAGATTCAGTCTCCATGTCATTGGCATTTTCTTTTTACTTTTGTATGATTTATGCTTTATTTGCCATTTTACTTGCTCTTGCTTTAAAAAAAGAGCATAAACTCTTTGCTCTTGTTTTTGGGGTTCGTGCTTTAGTGTCTATGATTCAAGCTTTCTTTAACTTAAGTCAAGCTAACGCAGGAGAGTTTAACTCTAGCCTTATTGCCCTAGAGTATATAATACATTTTATATTTTATCATTGTAGCGAGCTTTGCTCTTTATAAAGAATACAAAAAAGGTTGGAAAAATGAATTTTGATGCGATCATTAACAGAAAAAACACCGATTCGCTTAAGTATAGCAATGATAATTTGCCTATGTGGGTGGCGGATATGGATTTTAAAGTTGCTCCTTGCATACAAGAAGCTATGCAAAAAAGGCTAGATCATGGTATATTTGGCTATACCTGCTTAGATGAAAATTTTTTTAAGCATATCATAACATGGTGGGATAAAAAGCACAAAGCAAAGCTCAAGCGCGAAAGTCTTGTCTTTAGTAATGGTATAGTGCCAACTTTAGGTGCTTTGCTAAGAATTTTAAGCGAAAAAGGCGATAAAATCTTACTTCAAAGCCCTGTTTATCATGCTTTTTTCAATGTTATCAAGCAAAATGAAAGAGTAGTTTTAGAAAATAAAATGCTTTATAAAAATGGAATTTACAACATTGATTTTAAAGACTTAGAGCAAAAACTTATCAAAGATAAGCCAAAAATTATGATACTTTGCAATCCGCACAATCCTATAGGCAAAATTTTTAGCCAAGATGAACTAAGGCTTATCAGCAAGCTTTGTAAGGCTCACAACACCATACTTATCAGCGATGAAATTCATTGTGATATAGTAGAAAAAGGCTTTGCCTACACAAGCATGGCGACAATCGATGAAAATGCCATCATCATGCTTTCAAGCACAAAGGCTTTTAACCTCGCAGCTCTAGCTGGCTCTTACAGCGTGATTAATGATAAAAGCGTGCGTTTAAAGCTTCAAAAAGAGCTTATAAAATCTGGCTTAAGTATGCCAAATCCTTTTTTCATCGTCGCAAACAACGCAGCTCTAAGCAAAGGACAAGCTTGGCTAGAACAAATGAATGCTTATATCAAGCAAAACAAAAGCCTTGCAACTGAGTTTATCGAAGCAAAAACACCTTGCAAAGTCGTGCGTGGGGAGGCTTTGTATCTGATCTGGGTAGATTGCTCGGCATTTTGCAAGGATACAAGCGAACTCTATGAGTTTTTAAAGTCAAATTTCAAGCTACAAGTTTCTAATGGTAAAGATTTTGGTGGCAATGGCAAGCTGTTTTTAAGGATAAACATAGCCTGCCCAGAAGCTACACTTAAAAAAGGCTTAAAACTCTTTGAAGCTGGCGTAAAAGCCTTTATCAAGCGTTGATTTTGCTTTACTTAAGCCTAGCCCTAAGCAAATTTAAAAAAAGCTATAATCATGCTTGAAAGCTTTTCTTATCTTGGACTTTTTGCGATCAGTTTTATCTCAGCAAGCCTTTATCCTTTGGCTTCTGAAGCCTTTGTAGTGGTTTTTTTGTTTCAAGACTTTTCACCTTTTTGGGTATTTTTCATCGCCACACTTGGTAATACACTTGGGGCTTTAAGCACCTATTTACTAGGCTTTTTAGGTAAAAGCTTTATACTTGAAAAATACTTCCATAAGAGCCTTTTAAAGCTTGAAACAATGAATTTAAACTTCAAACGTTTTGGCTGGGCTTTTGCCTTTTTTACCTTTTTACCTTTAGTAGGCGATCTTTTTGCCCTCGCTCTTGGGCTTGCTCGCTATAATATAGCTAAAACTATACTTTTTATCGCACTTGGTAAGGCTTTTAGGTATGGGATTTTGATTATTTTTGCTTTATATCTTAAGGGGTAAAACTTGAATATTTTTCAAAGCATAAGCTTTTTCTTTTTAGCCTGCTTGTTTGAAGTGGGTGGTGCGTATTTGGTGTGGCTTTGGCTTAAGGAAGGAAAAAGCTTTTATTTAGGGCTTTTAGGACTTGTGGCTCTTGGACTTTATGGAGTCATAGCAAGCTTTCAGCCTCAGAGTTTTGGACGCGTTTTTGCAAGCTATGGAGGCTTTTTCATCGTTTTTTCTTTGCTGTGGGCTATGATATTTGATAATTTCAAGCCTGATTTTTATGATATTTTGGGCTCAGCTTTAACCTTGCTTGGAGTAGCACTTATTGCTTTTGCACCAAGATAAGAATTATTTGTGTTATAATATAATATTTTTTTGAAAGAAGGATATGAAAACTTTAACGATTATTGATACTTTTGGCTTTTTTTTTAGATTGTTTTATGCTCTAAAGGGCTTTAGAAATTCTGAAGGCAAACCAAGTGGTATGGTAGCTGGTTTTGCAAATTTTATTTATAGCTTAAAAAACGAACACAAGAGTGATTATATCATCTTTGCACTTGATAGCAAGGGCAAAACTTTCCGCTCTCAAATCGATCCAAACTACAAGATCAACCGCACCCCACCCCCACCTGAACTTTTAGAACAAATCCCAATTTGCATTGAAATGATCGAAAAAATGGGCTTTTTAAGCGTTTCTCGCGAAGGGTATGAGGCTGATGACATCATCGCTTCTATGGTAAAAGAATGTGAAAATAAAGACATTTTTGTGCGTATTGTTACGCAGGATAAAGACCTATATCAACTTATCAAAGATGATAAAGTTAGCATTTATAGCCCTATTTCAAAAAATGATTATGATGAAGCTGCTTGCGTTGAAAAATACGGCGTCAAGCCCTCTCAAATCAAAGATTTTCTTGCTCTTTGTGGAGACACTTCAGATAACATACCCGGTGTTAAAGGCATAGGTGCAAAGGGTGCAAAAACCTTACTTGATGAGTTTAACTCTTTGGAAGGAATTTATGAAAATCTCACACTCATTCGCAATGAAAGGAGCAAAAAACTACTTTTAGAAGGCAAAGAAAACGCCTTTTTAAGCAAAAAGCTTGCCTCTTTGTATGAAAATTTAGAAGTTGCAAATTTGCTTGAAAATGCTTTATATCCAGATGATGAGCCACTTTTAAAAGTCTTTGATATACTTGAAGAATACGAGCTTAATGTTTTGCTGAAAAAACTTCGCCAAAGTCCAGAAAATAAAGACAAAAATTTAGGCTTTAAAGCTCGTTTGATCCTTGATGAAAATGAATTGTTTGAAATTTTACAAAGCCTTGATGAAGAAAGCATTATCGCTTTTGATACTGAAACAACAGGACTTGATACAAAAAGTGCGAAGATCGTGGGCTTTAGTTTTTGTATGAACGAACAAATGGCATTTTATGTGCCTTTAGCTCATTCTTATCTTGGTGTGCCAACTCAAATTTCACTTTTAAGCGCAAAAAAGGCTATAGAAAAGATTTTTACGCATTTTGTGGTAGGACATAACCTTAAATTTGACTTTAAGATCATCAAGCAAAACTTTGATCTCTTGCCCCCAGCAAAATATGCTGATACTATGATCTTAGCGTGGCTTTTTAATCCAAGCTTAAGAGTGAATATGGACGATTTAGCCCAAAGATTATTTGATTATGAAACCTTGCATTTTGAAAGTCTTGTTAAAAAAGGCGAAAGCTTTGCAAGTGTAGAACTTGAAAAAGCATGTTTGTATGCTGCTGAGGACGCGTATATTACGCTGAGATTTTATTTGTATTTTTTACAGAATTTAGAACCAAAGCTTTTAGATTTGGCTTTTAAGAGTGAATTTGAGTTTATCAAAGTCATTATGATGATGGAAGAAAATGGTATCAAACTTGACACACAAAGCCTTGAAGTGCTAATGAGTCGTTTTGAAAAAGACATTAAAGCACTAAGTGAAGAAATTTACACACTTTGTGAGGATAGATTTAACCTTAACTCGCCAAAACAAGTTGGCGATATACTCTTTGAAAAGCTTAAATTACCAAGTGGTAAAAAGGGCAAAACAGGGTATTCAACCGATGAAAAAGTGCTTAATGAGCTTATTGATAAGCACCCTTGTATCAGCAAAATCCTTGCTTACAGAGAGCTAGCCAAGCTTTATTCAACTTATTGCGAGCCGCTTTTAAAACTTGCTTTAAAAGATGAAAAATCAAGAATTTACTCAAGTTTTTTACAAACTGGCACCGCTACAGGACGTCTTTCTTCAAAAGAGCCAAATTTACAAAACATACCAGCTCACGGACAATACGCAAAAGATTATAAAACCTGCTTTGTGGCTGAGGAAGGCTTTAGCTTTTTAAGCATAGATTATTCACAAATCGAGCTTAGAATGCTGGCTCATTTTAGTGAGGATCAAAAGCTTTTAGAAGCCTTTGCAAATGATGAAGATATACACGCAAAAACAGCAATTATGATCTTTGGCGAGAGTAATTATGAAACAAGAAGCATTGCAAAAAGCATTAATTTTGGGCTGATTTATGGTATGGGTTATAAAACCTTAAGCAAAAATTTAAACATTAAAGCTGAACTTGCTAAAAGCTATATAGAGCGGTATTTTGAGAATTTTACGAGCATAAAAAGCTATTTTGAAAAGGTAAAAAGCGAAGCAAAAAAAGTTGGATTTATCAGCACGCTTAGTGGGAGGAAGCGGTATTTTAATTTTACTGATGCTAAACCCATGCAAGTAGCTATGTTTGAAAGAGAAAGCGTAAATTCTATACTTCAAGGCTCAGCAGCTGATATCATCAAGCTTGCTATGCTTGAGATTGCTAAAGTCTTAGATGATGAAAAAAGGCTCATTTTGCAAATTCATGATGAGCTTATTTTTGAGGTAAAAGATGAATTTGTAGAAAAATTTAGCGATTTTGCTCAAAATATTATGCAAAATATAGTAAAATTAAAAGTTAATTTAAAAACCTCAGCCAGCATTGCGAAAAATTGGGGTGATTTAAAGTAAAAAGGAGTATAGGATATGGATTTAACAACGATACTAGGTATGATACTCGCTACAGCAAGTATTTCTGTGGGCGATATTTTGGAGGGTGGAAACCCTTTGCATGTTATACATATTAGCTCCCTTCTTATCGTGATCCCAACAGCTGCGTTTTGTGCGATGACAGCAACACATAAAAAAATCGTCAAAGCTGCTTTTAGCGAACTTAAAATCGTCTTTACCGGTGCAAAGGTTAATCTTGGCGAAAGGATAGCTCAGCTCATTGAGTTTTCAATCATCGCAAGAAGAGATGGCTTACTCGCACTTGAATCAAAAACAAATGATATAGAAAATGAATTTTTAAGAAATGCCTTGATGATGCTTGTTGATGGCAAAAGCTTTGATGAGATCAGAGAAACGATGGAAATTCAAACTGAAGAGCTTGAGGAGCATTATAAAGAGTGCGGTGAGTATTGGTTGCGTTTTGGCGAAACTTGTCCTACAATGGGACTTGTTGGAGCGGTTATGGGGCTTATGCTAGCTCTACAAAAACTTGACAATCCTCAAGAAATGGCACTTGGTATCGCAGGGGCTTTTACAGCAACGGTTACGGGTATCTTTGGTTGTTATGCTCTTTTTGCACCTTGGGGCAATAAAATGAGAGCTAATGGTATGGATTTGGTTAAAGAACAAAGAGTGATCACTGAGGCTATCAAAGGCATAGCAGAAGGAGCCAACCCAAGAGACTTAGAAGCTAAACTTTTTAACTTCTTAAGTCATGGCGATGTGCGAATTTCACAATTTGAAAAATAATAAAGGGTAAAAAATGGCTAAAAAACATAAATGTCCAGAATGCCCAGCAGGCGAAAAATGGGCTGTGCCGTATGCGGACTTTTTGTCCTTGCTTTTAGCACTTTTTATCGCACTTTGGGCGATTAGCGAAAGCAATCCAGCCAAAGTAGAAGCCTTAAAAACTGAATTTGTCAAAATCTTTGACTTCACACCAAGTCATACCATAGAACAAGAAAGTCAAAATCAACAAAGATTTCAAGGTGCTTCAAAACAACCTCAAGATCAAATCGAAGCTCTAAAAGCCCTTACTATGACGCAACAAGAAACTATACAAAAACTTAAAGCCGCTCTTGATCAAAGCGAAAATCAAGTCGCCCTTCATCTACCAGCTCGCGTGCAGTTTGAAAGAGGAAGCGCACAAATCACTTCAGCTGATATTCAAGACTTTTTAAAATATATGATTGACTTTTCTTTACAGCAACCACCTCAAGTCAAGATCGAAATTCAAGGCTATACAGATAATAGCGACACAGCCCAAAGAAGCTTTGCCTTAGCGTATGAAAGAGCTCAAAGTGTGGCGGAGTTTTTTATGAATGGTGGAGTGAATGTAAAAAATATCAGCTTGAAAAGCTTTGGTTTAAACAACCCTTTAAACAACGATGCAAGCTCACTTGAAAATAATAGAGTTGAAATTTATTATAAAATCGACACAAGCGATGAGCAAACGCAAAAATCAGTGCTTGAAAATCTTAAAAACTTTCAAGGTAATTGAAAATAAAAGAATATAAGTGCTTTGCATGTAAATTACAAAGACAGATGAGAATATGAAAAAGTGAATTTTTGCGCTTTTTGCATGCTCGTATTTACTTTTTTTTAATTCTAGCAAGAAAATTTATCATTGCAAGATCCATCTTAAGCACGTAGCAAAAAACCATCTACTTCGTGCTTTCTCTTGCTTCTCACAAATGCATATAAATTTACGCTTAGCCTTTCAAACGATCGCCGTATTTTTGTTTATTTGAGGTATAAACAAAGCTTAAAACCTCAGCCACAGCCCTAAAAAGCTCTTTTGGGATAAGATCATTCACATCACAAACCTTATAAAGCTCTCTTGCAAGAGGTGGATTTTCATAGACTAAAACCTTATGCTCATAAGCGATTTCTTTGATCTTTAACGCTAAAAAATCCACTCCCTTAGCTACTATCCTAGGAGCTGGTTCTTTGCTATTATCATACCTTAAAGCCACAGCATAGTGGGTAGGGTTGGTAATCACCACATCAGCCCCAGCCACATCTTGCACCATTCGTCTGCGAGCTGCTTCCATTTGCAAACGGCGAATACGTCCTTTAACCTGTGGATCTCCTTCCATTTGCTTGTATTCATCTTTAACTTCTTGTTTAGACATTCTCAAACCCTTAAAATACTGAAAACGCACCAAAAGAATATCTAAAATTCCTATCAAAAAAAAGGCGATGATCACTATAGCAGCCAAGATGATAGCCTTTTCTCGCAGCCAATAAAGCTGAGAAACTATATCATAAAGCTCGACACGAGGAAGTTCTGTCATAAACTGAAGTAAAAATACAAAAGCTATACTAAAAACTATGCCGACTTTAAGCACTATTTTAACGGACTCTACAGCTTTTTTTAAGGAAAATAAATTCGCAAGTCCTTTGATAGGATTGATTTTGTTAAGATTTGGCGTTATGGGCTTTGTGGTAAAGATGAAGCCAAATTGCATTAAATTTCCCAAAACCCCAGCGATCATAATGCTTAAAACTATAGGCAAAAGCATAATCACAGCTTCAAAAATCGTTTTAATAGTAATGGCTTGTAAAATTTTAATATCAATTTCCACACCGATAAAGCTTTGATAATAGCGATATAAGTTCATAATCCTTTCACCCAAAAAGCCCACCAAAAACAGCACTACAACAACGCCGACGATCAAGGTTACCACTGCAGCGGCATCTTGAGACTTTGGGACATTGCCATCTTTTCTGGCATCCTCTATCTTCTTACTCGTCGCTTCTTCTGTCTTTTCTTGATCATCAGCTGCCATTTTTTGCCTTTATGAAAAGTATAAAGTGCATTTTAACATAATTTAAGTAGTTTTATAAAGAATTTGCTTTGTAAATGTAGATTTTGTAAGTTTAAAGAGTAAAAGCCTCCTTTTACAGAGGCTTAAAAAGAGCTTATAAATCTTTTCCGTGTTTGCCTAGATAATCAGCCACGCCCTTAGGATCAGCTTTCATACCTTCATCGCCTTTATTCCAGCCAGCTGGACAAACTTCGCCGTGTTCATTTGTGAAAAGCATAGTATCAACCATTCTTATCATTTCATCAATGTTTCTACCAAGTGGCAAGTCATTGATCACTGCATGACGGACAGTGCCATCTTTATCAAGTAAAAATGAACCACGAAGAGCTACAGCTTCATTAAAAAGCACATCAAAGCCTCTTGCGATTTCTCTTGTTAAATCAGCTACAAGAGGGAATTGCACTTGTCCTATACCGCCTTCATTCACTGGGGTATTTTTCCAAGCAAAGTGTGAAAACTCATTATCACCTGAAATACCAATCACTTCAATACCTCTTGCTTTAAAGTCCTTATATCTTTTATCAAAAGCGATGATTTCAGACGGACATACAAAGGTAAAATCTTTTGGGTAAAAGAAAACTACGGCACCTTTTTCACCGATATTTTTGTAAAGATTAAAATCTTCAACGATTTGGTTATCGCCTAAAACTGCAGCAGCTGTAAAATCTGGTGCTTTTTTGGTTACGATCATTGTTGTTCTCCTAGATAATAAATTTTATTAGCAATGAAATTATATCATTTAATGTTTAAAATAAACTAAAAACTCATTTTTCACTTCTTTACAGCTTGTTTTAAATCTTTTTTAAAAAAAAATTGCTATAATTTCACTTTTTAGCATAAGGCTAGAAATTGATAAATTTCAAGGGGAACACTTTGCAACGCACGCTTTCCATTATCAAACCAGACGCTGTTAAAAAGGGCGTTATAGGTGAAATTCTTGCTCGTTTTGAAAAAAATGGCTTAAGAATAGCTGCTCTTAAAAAGCTAAAACTCAGCAAAGAACAAGCTGCTGAATTTTATGCTATCCACAAAGAGAGACCTTTTTTTAAAGATTTGGTTGAATTTATGACAAGTGGTGCTGTTGTTGTTTCTGTTTTAGAAGGTGAAAATGCCGTCTTAAAAAACAGAGAATTGATGGGAGCAACCAATCCAAAAGAAGCTGCAAAAGGCACTATAAGAGCTGATTTTGCCCAGAGTATAGACGCAAACGCTGTTCATGGTAGCGATAGCTTGGAAAATGCTCAAAATGAGATCAAGTTCTTTTTCAAAGAAGATGAAATTCTTTAATGAAAATCGCTTTTTCTAGGCTTAATCAAACCGCTTATCCTTTTAAGCTCAACCTTGAAAATATGATCTTTGAAGGAGAGCTTACAAAGACAAAGCCAAATTTAGCTGAACTTAAGATGAATATGCAAGGCTTTGTATATAGACCTTGTGATTCATGCGGGGAAGAACTTGAGCTTCACATCGATGAAAATCTAAAGCTTTTTTTAAGCGATGGAATTTTCAAAGACAAAGATAATAAACTCAGCGACACACTTGAGTTTTTTGACGGACAAATTGATTTGCTTGAGCTTGCTATAAGTGAGCTTGAGAGTTATTTGAGCGATTATTTTTATTGCCAAAAATGCAAAAATAAATTTTAAAAAGGAGAAAAAGACAATGGCAGTTCCTAAAAGAAGAGTGAGCAAAACTAGAGCTGCAAAACGCAGAACTCACTATAAAATAGAGCTTGCAAAGCCTATCAAAGACAAAGATGGCAGCTTTAAAATGCCTCATAGAGTCAATCCTGTAACCAAGGAATACTAATTGATAAGCGTTGCTGTTGATGCAATGGGTGGAGATTATGGCGAAAAGCCTATTATGCAAGGTTTGGTGCAAGCCTTGCGTGAAAAAGCTTTTAAGGCTATTTTAGTCGGTGATGAAAAACGTTTAAAACCTCTTATCCCAAACGATCTTATGCAATACATTAGCTTTGAACAAGCTGATGAAATTTTTCCTATGGAAGAAAGCGCAACTGAAGCTTTAAAACACAAACAAAGCACTATTTATAAGGCTGTTGAACTTGTGCGAGAAAAAAAAGCTCAAGCTGTCGTTTCGGCAGGACATAGTGGAGCGACTATGTCTTTAGCAACTTTGCGTATAGGACGCGTAAAAAATGTAGCGCGTCCAGCCATAGCCACACTTATGCCAAACACACATTCTAAGACGCTTTTTTTAGATGTTGGAGCGAATGTAGATTGTAAAAGCGAGCATTTGTTTCAATTTGGCGTTATGGGTGAAGCTTATGCTAAGGTGCTGATGAATATAGCCAAACCTAGAGTCGCCCTACTTTCAAATGGCGAAGAAGAAACAAAGGGAAATGAACTTACCAAAGAAAGCCATTTACTCTTAAAACGACTTGAAAGCTTTGTTGGCAATGCTGAAGGTAGAGATATTTTCAATGGCAGCATTGATGTGTTAGTATGTGATGGCTTTAGTGGCAATGTGATCTTAAAAGCCTGTGAAGGCACAGCAACAGCTATTTTTAAAATTTTAAAAAGCGAAGTCAAACAATCCCTACTCGCAAGCCTTGGAGCTATGCTGATGAAAGGTGTTTTTTCAAAACTTAAAAAGCATATTGATTGGCAAGAATACGGCGGAGCTCCTTTACTTGGTATAAATGGTTGTGTAATCATTTCACACGGAAAAAGCGACGCAAGAGCGATTAAAAACGCTATGCTTCAAGCCCTACTTTTTAGCGAATCAAACATCAACAAAGTCATAGAAGATGAGCTTGCAAAATATGACAAATAAAGCCAGTCTTAAAAGCATCGCTGCATATATACCTGAGCAAATTTTAAGCAATAAAGACTTAGAAAAACTCATCGATACTTCAGATGAATGGATACAAAAACGAACCGGTATCAAAGAACGGCACATCGCTCAAGATGATGAAAAATCAAGCGATTTAGGCACTAAAGCTGCGATTTTAGCCATTCAAAGAGCAAATTTAAAGCCTGAAGATATCGATGCCATAGTCGTTGCAAGCTTAAGTCCGGATTATTTTACTATGCCTTCAACAGCGTGTGTTATCGCTTCAAATTTAGGTTTGAAAAACATTACAGCCTTTGATATAAGTGCGGGCTGTGCAGGTTTTATATACTTGCTTGAAGTGGCTCGCTCACTCGTTGAAAGTGGAGCAAAGAAAAATGTGCTTATCGTGGGAGCTGAAAAAACAAGCTCAGTAATGGACTATGAGGATAGAAGTATTTGCATTTTATTTGGCGATGGAGCTGGTGCAGCAGTGATTGGCAAAGATGAAGGTTATCCTATACTTGATGTACATACAGCAAGTGATGGCAGATACGGCGAGCTTTTAAAGATAGACAGAGCCAAAAAATCAAGCCTTTGCTCGCCTTTGGCTATGAAAATGAAAGGTAATGAAGTCTTTAAAGTCGCCGTGCAAATGCTGCAAAATGATGTTGTTGAAATTCTTGCTAAAAACAAAATCAGCCCCGACAAAATAGACCTTTTCATACCTCATCAAGCTAATCTAAGAATCATCAAAGCCGTGCAAGAAAGGCTTAATTTTAACGATGATAAATGCGTCTTAACCGTACAAAAATACGGCAATACCTCATCAGCGTCCATACCAATGGCGATGAATGAAGCTTACGAGCAAGGCAGGCTCAAACAAGGAAATTTGATCTTGCTTGATGCCTTTGGCGGTGGCTTTGTGTGGGGCTCTGCTCTACTTTATTTTGGTGGAAAAAACTTTTCTTAAATTTCTAACTTTGAAAATACATTTTTTTGATATTATGCAATTCTTATTTTTTAAAAAAAAGGAGAAAATAATGGATACAACCACCATTTTAATGTCGTTACAAAATAAATTGCCAAGAAAAAATCCTCTTATTTTTACTGATATAAAAGAAATTTGAGGCTTTAAACGAAGGGCAAAAAAGGGATTTTGTAAGTAGGATCGCTTTATCAAAGCTTGGTAGTCCTACCCTGACTTTTTGGATAGGAAGCTTTTTATTTGGGGCTTTTGGTGTTGGTTTTTTATGGCTGGAGCTAAAAAATTAGGTTTTATTTGGCTTGGAATTACGATTGTTAATATAATAATTGCATCACTTTTTGTAGAGCCAGGTTTTGTTTTAGATAAATTTACTACAATTATCCCTACAACTTTATGGGTGACAAGTATGGTAGAGGCTGGTAAAATTTTAAGAAAAAATAATCACGAAAAAATCATACAAGCCCTAGAAGAAAGCAAGAAAGTATAAGCTGTGGATTGTAATAAGTTTTCGTTTCATTATAAAGACTATTTGCCAAATGATTTTTTTAAACTAAAGATTTTACGAGATAAGAAAGAAAGCAAAGACTTAAGCCTTAAACTCAACATGCTTGAATTTATAGCCTGAATGCATTTTTTGGTTAGTGGTATATTATTTGGTATGTTTAAAGTAGATCGTTTTGTAATCAAAAGCGTTTGACTTGGAATTTTGAAGCTTGCTTTATCCATTACTTGCTTTTATTCTATTTTGTAGAATGTATAAAGCTTAGTCAAAGAATTGACATTAGGGTTTTAGAAGGAAACGAATTTACAGGTGGGGGATTGAAAATTCCTTGCTTTTTAAGATATAAAACAAAGCAAGCTATTTTTCAAATCACAAAGCCCTCACAAGCTCCTTAAATACCTCGCCTCTTTGAGCATAAGAGCTAAACTGATCAAGACTAGCACAAGCTGGGCTAAGTAAAGCCACTTCATCTTTTAAAAGCTCTTTTGAAATTTTTTCTACCGCTGTTTTGAGTTCATAGCATTGCTCTAATTCAAGCTTAAACTCACTTGCTTTTGTGGCTAGTTTTTGAGTGCTTAAGCCTATGATATAAAGCTTTATTTTTTGTTTCTCGCAAACTTTGAAAAGCTCACTTAAATCCACGCCCTTATCATCGCCTCCTATGATAAGATGAATTTTCTTGCCCTCAAAACGTTTTAAAGCCATTAAACAAGCGTCTAAATTTGTCGCTTTTGTATCATTAACCCAAAGTCTGTTTTGGCTGTCTTTAAGTTCTTCTAACTTGTGTGCTTCTATCTTAAAGCTATTGATTTTTTCATAACTTATGCGATCAAGTAAGATTTTTTCTATACTTAAAGCCATAATGGCATCAAGTAAAAAAGGGCTTTTAAAACTTACTTTTTGAATGTCTATGTTTAATTTACTTGCTAGATCAACTTCATCTTTATAGCTGATGATATAGGCTTTGCTTGGCGTTTTTGCATAACTTTCAGGAAGCAAGGCTACATCGCCTTCATTCATACGTTCTAGTACGCTTAACTTTGCCTTTTCATAGGCTTTGAAAGAACCATGCCAAGAAAGATGATCCTCAGTGATAGGTAAAAGTGCGTAAATTTCAGGCTTAGCTGTGTGGGTATAGTGTAAAGTAAAGGATGAGGTTTCAAGTATCCAAAGCTTCGCATAAGGATCAAGCTTGGCTAGTGGTGTGCCTACATTGCCTCCCATTTGGGCTTTTATATCGCTTAAAAGGTGCCCCGCCATCTGTGTGGTAGTAGTTTTGCCATTTGTTCCGCTGATCCATACACTTTTTGGCATAGCATCATAAAAAAAATCATACTCGCTTGTTAAATGCTTAGCCTTTAAGACAAGCTCGTGATTTGGCAAAAAGCCTGGCGTTACGATCTCAAGCTCGCTTTTTAAAGGATCAAAAAGGCTATTTTCAAGCAAAGAATTTCCAAACTCATCTTTAGCCTCGCCCTTAAAATGATCATCATAAATATCAAAAGCTCCAAAACGATCAAAAAGCTCTTGTGCTATGGCTTTATTTGTCTTGCCGTATCCAAAAAGTGAAATTTTCATTTTAGTTCCTTAGCGAAGTTTAATCGTCGCAAGAGCAAGCAAATTCGCAAGCAAGGCTATAGTCCAAAAACGCACGATGATTTTATTTTCCACCCAGCCTATCTTTTCAAAATGATGATGAATAGGCGCCATTTTAAACACTCTTTTGTGAAAAATTTTAAAGCTTCCTACTTGCAAAATCACAGAAATAGTCTCAAGCACAAAGACAAAGCCTATAAGTAGGAGCAAAAACTCGTTTTTTGAGATGATAGCTAAATACCCCAAAAACGCGCCCAAAGCTAGACTTCCACTATCACCCATAAATACTTGTGCTGGATAGCAATTATACCATAAAAAGCCAATTAAAGCACCTATTAAAGCACAGCATACGATGACAACCTCGCCTAAATTTGCAATCTTAGGCAAAAAGAGGTATTCACTATAAATGATATTGCCACTAAGATACATAAAAACAGCTAAGGTTGTCAAAGAAAAGATAGAAGGCACGGTTGCAAGCCCATCAAGCCCATCTGTTAAATTTACAGCATTTGAGCTTGAAATGATCACTAACACCCAAAAAGCAAGAGCAAAAACCCCCATATCAAAAAGCGGATATTTATAAAAAGGCACAAAAAGCTCAGTAGATAAGGCAGAACTTAGATACAAAGGCAAAACACAAACAAAGGCTGCTAAGATTAAAAAACACATCTTTGCTCTTGGGCTTAAGCCTGAGTGATTGTCCTTTTTAAGCACCTTTCCTAGATCATCAACAAGCCCAATGGCACAAAAAAGAAAGAGCACAAGCAAAGCCATCATCACAAGCAAACTATCAAGCTTAGCACACAACAAACTTGCTACTAAAGTTGCAAAAATAAACACCAAACCACCCATAGTTGGCGTTTCACACTTGCTTTTGTGAGAGCTTGGAGCATATTCATAGATAGGCTGTTTGGCATTTTTAGCCTTTGCCCATTTGATAAATTTTGGCATTAAAAACAAAGATAAACACAAACTGATAAAAAACGCAAAGCCAGAACGCACGCTGATATAAGTAAAGAAAGCATAGTCGCTAAAATAAGAAAGATAATACAAAATTTTTGCCTTTTTTGCTTTTTGAAAGCAAAATTATAGTAAAATCTGCCCTAAAATTTCCTTATAAAAGAGTAAAAATGAAACAAAAATGTATTTTAGTCATCACAGATGGCATAGGACATAATGAAAGCTCGTATTATAATGCTTTTGCAAAGGCAAAAAAGCCAAATTATGACAAACTTTTTCAAGAAGTGCCTCACACGCTCATTAAAACAAGTGGCTTAGCTGTGGGCTTGCCAGAAGGGCAAATGGGTAATAGTGAAGTAGGACACATGTGTATAGGAAGCGGACGCATTATCTATCAAAACCTTGTGCGTATTAATAAAGCCATAGAAGAAGATACTTTAAAGCACTCAAAAGAACTTGAAAAGCTTTTAAACACTTGCAAAAAAGTGCATATCATAGGGCTTTACAGCGATGGAGGCGTGCATTCGCATTTAAATCATTTTAATGCTGTGGCTGAAATTTGCAAAGATCAAGGTAAAGAAGTGATTTTGCACGCCATTACTGATGGACGCGATGTTTTACCAACAAGTGGGCTTGAGTTTATCAAAGAGCTAGAACGTTTTGCAAAAAACAAAGAAATGAAACTTGGCACGCTTGGGGGCAGGTTTTTTGCTATGGATAGAGATAAACGTTATGAAAGAGTGAAAAAATACTACGATACGCTTTTTGGGCACTCTTTAAAGGTGCAAAGCTTAAGTGCTTATGTGGCAAATTCCTATGAAAAGGGCATTACTGATGAGTTTATCGAGCCTGTAAGCACGCTTGATTTTAAGGGCATAGAAGCTGATGATGGCGTGATTTTAATCAATTTTAGAAACGATAGAATGAAACAGCTTGTGCTTGCCTTAAATAGCAATGATTTTAAAGAATTTGATCGCTCTTGTATCATCAAAAAAATCCTTACTATGACGGTGTATGATGATGCTTTTAATCTGCCCGTGCTCTTTGAAAAAGAAAAGATAGAAAATACCCTAGCCGCAACCATAGCAAAAGAGAATTTAAGCCAGCTTCACACCGCAGAAACTGAAAAATACGCTCATGTAACCTTCTTTTTTAATGGTGGCAAAGAAGAATTAGTGCTTAATGAAAGCCGTATTTTAGTGCCAAGTCCAAAGGTAAAAACCTATGATGAAAAGCCTGAAATGAGTGCTTATGAGGTGCTTGATGGGGTGTTAAAGGGTATTGAAAAAGGCGAGGACTTCATCGTGGTAAATTTTGCAAATGGCGATATGGTAGGACATACAGGCGATTTTGAAGCTTGTGTAAAGGCTGTTGAAGCTGTAGATGAATGCTTAGGAAAACTTATAGAAAAGGCAAGAGAGCATAAATACGCCTTTATTATCACAAGCGATCATGGAAATTGTGAAGCTATGCAAGATGAAATGGGTAATAAGCTTACCAATCACACAACTTTTGATGTATTTTGTTTTGTGGAAGCTTTAGGAGTGCATAAGCTCAAAGAAGGCATGGGCTTAAGCAACCTTGCAGCTAGCGTGCTTAAAATCATGGATATAACAAAGCCAGATGAGATGAATGAGGCTTTGTTTTGATTAACTAATGACAAGTATAATTGTGAAAACTCTCAAAAAGGAAAAATAATGAAATTTAGTGGAAAAAATGTCTTAATCACTGGAGCGAGCAAAGGCATAGGAGCAAGCATTGCAAAGGTTTTAGCTGGTTTTGGCTTAAAAGTATGGATCAACTACCGCTCAAAGCCAGAACTTGCCGATGCTTTAAAAGATGAACTTGTGAAAAATGGAGCAAATGCAGCTGTGATTTGCTTTGATGCAAGTAATGAACTTGAGTTTAGCGCTGGTATAAAAGCTATCATTGAAAGCGATGGAGAATTAAGCTATCTTGTCAATAATGCTGGTATAACAAATGATAATCTTGCTCTAAGAATGAGCTTAGATGATTTTAACAAAGTCGTTAATACCAACCTTGATTCAGCCTTTCTAGGCTCAAAAGAAGCCTTTAAAGTGATGAGTAAAAAACGTTTTGGAGCAGTGGTTAATATCGCTTCTATAGTTGGTGAAATGGGAAATGCTGGACAGGTAAATTATTCTGCAAGTAAAGGCGGAATGATCGCTATGACAAAAAGCTTTGCCAAAGAAG
The DNA here is from genome assembly GCF_005406235.1 of Campylobacter sp. MIT 12-5580. NCBI lineage: Bacteria > Pseudomonadati > Campylobacterota > Epsilonproteobacteria > Campylobacterales > Campylobacteraceae > Campylobacter > Campylobacter sp. MIT 12-5580. The sequence continues at coordinate 80,419 of NZ_NXLK01000003.1, read as the reverse complement.
CAGCCAGCAGAAACATACGTTATAACTGCGTCGCACCAGGCTTTATCAAAAGCGATATGACAGAAGGCTTAAGCGAAGAAGTGAAAAAAAGCTATGAAGAAAATATCCCTTTAAAACGTTTTGCCGAGCCTGAAGAAGTGGCAAATGTCGTAGCTTTTTTGCTGAGTGATTATGCAAGTTATATCACAGGCGATACCATAAAAATCAACGGCGGATTGTATATGTAAGCAAATTTAAAGCAAAGTTGCTTTAAATTTCGCCCTTAAAAAACTCACAAATATCCACTTTTAAAATCTTAGCGATTTTATACAAATGCTCTAAATTAAAGTGGATATTTTTATATCCAGCCTCAGCACCAGCAACCAATGAAACACTTTTATATCCCATACTTAGGCTTAAATCAAGCTGAGAATACCCCTTTTCTTTGCGAATTTTTGCTACATTTTGAGCGATTAAAAGATGAAAATTATTGATCTCATCTTGCCTAATCTCGCTGAATTCATTCTCTTTTTTCATACACTCACTTTTATAAGTTTTTATTAAGTGTATTTTGTTTATAATTTTATTTCACTCTATTATATTAGAGTTAAAATACTTACGGAGGAGAAAAAATGGCAAATTCAAACATAAAGCCAAGTGACAATGCTTCAAACATGCAAAATGCAAATAAAGGAAGCAAAGGAACCAACCAGCAATACGCACAAAATCAAGGCAATAGAGGCAAGCAACTTAATCCAAACCAAAATAAAGGTAAAAAATAAGTCGCCATTTCAATCTATATGGAAATTCTCTTGTGAAATTCGCAAAATGCTTGTTTCGCTGCTACGCTTTTTGCAAGATAATGAAACAAAAAGGGCAAAAGAAACAATAGCTTCTTGCCCTTCAAAGGTAGTCTTTCTTCAAAAGATACAAAAAAATACTTAAAAAATGAGTTTTTAAGAACCACAAAAACTTTAAAAAGCTTAATTAAATTTGCATTTGCAAAGTTAAAGCATGTTGCCAAAAGGCTGTTTCAAGGCGTGTTGTGGTGTTAAAAATTTCGCTGAGTTTTTTAAATTTACACTCATCAACGGCGTTTGTGTAGCTATTTACAAAGTCTTCAAAATCCTTTACCTCAGCTTGAAATTCCTTGCCCGCATAGGTTAAAATCCACTCTTTATAAGGATGATTGACAAGCCCTTGATCGCCCAAACGCTCATAAATTTCCCTACCTATATAGCCATATCCTGTTGCACAAGCACTTAAAGCCACAAGCATATCCAAAAAGTCCCCACTATCGCCCACGCTTAACACATATCTTGTATAAGCGATATTGGTAAAGCTTTCATCTTTTACGCTTAATTTATCAGCTTCTACGCCAAGAGCAAGTATGCTTTTGTGAAGTTCTAGCTCGCCATCTACGATATAGTTTTGAAATTTCATCGCAAAACGAAGCTCTTTGGCTGTATTGGCATTTAAGGCAAGTCTTGCAAAAGCCTTAGCATAATTAATCAAAAAGATATAATCTTGCTTAAGATAAAACAAAAAATTTTCTTGTTTGAGCGTGCCATTTTCTAGCTCTTTGACAAAGTCGTGGTGCAAATAAGCGTCCCATTCTTTAGCATTTGTTTCAAGTAGTTTTTGAAAAAGCATATTTGTCCTTTAAAATTTAAGATAAGAGAGGTATTTTAAATCAAAAAGGCTAAAAACAAGCTAAATTTATTCGCTTACTTCATAGCCTTTTGTAAAAATCCACCAGCTTAATGCCTTAGCTCTTTGAAGCTGTTTAAAAAGCTCTTTTGCCTCCTTTTCATCATCATCTAAAGCCTTTTTATCTTGAAAATACTCAAGCTTAAAACCATCATAAATAAAACGATCATTACTCACAGCAAAATACCCCAAATTCTCTTTTTGTCCTATTTTTACCGCTTTATCATTGCTCAACAAACTCTGCCCAAAACTTGCGAATTTATACCCTTTTGGCGCGACAAGCTCTGTTATGGTTGGCGTGATATCAAGATGAGAGCCAGCTTTAAATAGCACCTTTGGTTGTAGTTTTGGCGAATACACAATCAAAGGGATAGAATTACTTGTTTTTATAGAAGCAAGTGGATAAGGGTATTTCATATCATAATGATCACCTGTGATGATGAAAAGGCTATCAGGTAGGATTTTTGAGGTTTCATTAATAAATTTTGCAATCATTTGATCTTGATAATAAATGTGTGAAAACACCTTTCTTGCGAGCTCTTTGTTCGTAATTTCTTTATGTGTATTAACAAAAGTATCAATTCTTTGCCAAGGAATGTCAAATTCATCTAAAGGCAGATCATAGGGTGGATGATACGAGGTTGTAAGTATCATAGAAAAACTTTTTTCATCTTTGTTTTTAAGCGTATAATCTTTAATAAAATCATAAGTATAATGATCAAACGCTCCCCAAGCATTAGCATAAGGAGCTTTAGCCCCATTTTCTTTGGCATTTTGAATGATTTGAGTATTGTATAAAATTTCATCAAAGCCTTGTGAAGCTGTATAAACATCGATCTTTTGCCAGGTGCCAGAACCTGCATAATAAAAACGCGTCTTATAGCCTAAATCCTTAAAGATAAAACCGGGCGAAGTTTTAAAAACAGGACTTTTGCCAACACTAAGATTAAAAGGAATTTCAATCTGAAAAAGCCCGCTGATTTGCACATCAAGGCTTTTGATAGTTCCGGGTGCATTTTGGATAAAAATATCGGCTTTAAAAGCCTTTTTATCGTTAATGAGTGCGTTAAGATTATGCATCAAATCAAGCTCTTTAAATTCCTCATCAAAATGCCACTCACTCAAGCTTTCAGCGATGATATAAAAGATATGATTGATTTGTGCTTGATTGTTGCTCTGCACTTCCTTTTCTAAAAGCTTGTTTAGATCAAATCTCGTTTCATTGCTATCAAGCTTAAAGAAATTTTTCGTTGTTTCAAGCACACTTTCATCATTATAATCGCTAAATTTAGAATTAAAAATTTTTACATAGCCCTTATATACATACAAAAGATCTCTAAAACTTCCTACGCTAAGCTTTCTTAAAAAAGCATTTTCCACAGGCACAAGCTCTTTTCCTAAAGAAATGCCCTTAAAGCCAAAATGTCCGTTGATAGCAAATAAAGCACAAAAGAAAAAGAGTAGAAAAAGCACGCTATTTTTTACAAATTTAAAACTTGCAAAAGAAGTTTTACAATGTCTTTGTAAAGCCTTAAAACAAAGTCTTAGCAAAAGATAAAATGCAAAACTTAAGATAAGCCAAAGTAGGATTTTAAAGCCTAGATTAAAATCCCCGCTTTGAGCTGTTTTTAAAATCGCAGCCCTATCATCAAAGATAAGTCCTAGCAAAGTCGCATTAAACATATCTGCATAAATTTCATAAAAGCCTATATTTGCCACCACCACAAAAACACTGACTAAAATCACCAAAAAAGTATAAATTTCAAGCACAAAAAAGCGGTTTTTAAACAATAAAGCCAACACAAAATAAAGCACACTAAGCACACCAATGATCTGCCCATCATACCAAAAAGCATTATGAAAAGCCAGCATAAACTCATCAAAACTTGCTTCTTTTACAGCAGAAAAATAAAAGCTGATAAAAAGCACTCTTAAAGATAAGAATACTGCGTATAAAAAGATCATAAAGATCAAAGAGCGAAGCACGAGGATTTTAAAGCTAAAATTGTATTTCATTGTCTAAGTCTTTTATAAAGAATTTGTAAAGAAAAAACGAGCAAAAATGCAAAACTATATAAAAAAAGATATATATCAACAAAGCTTTCAAATAGCCCACTAAAGCCAGATACAAAGCCACAAAGCGAGACTAAAGCTAAAAAAGCATAGCTTTGATTACATAAAAATAAAAGCATTAAAAAAAGCAAAACAAAGCCAGCTTGCATAAAATAAGAACTATGATATAGATCAAAAGGGATTAAATTTAACTCTCCTAAAAAGACAACAAGTGAGGCAAAAAAGATCAAAGCAAAGCTTAAAGCTTGTTGTAAAGGGTGCTTAAACGCCTTTTTTGTGTCGGCTTTACATATACCAAAATCAAATGAAAAATCCTTACTTAAACCCCTAAATACAAAAAGTGCACACAAAAGCATACAAAATAAACTTGGAGTGTCAAAAAAAGAATACAAAAGCGTGATAAAAGAGTAATGTCTCTCATAAAAAGGCAAACAAGCAAGGATAAAAAATACCAGCAAAAGAGTGTATTTTAGCCTTTTGCTTAGAGTAAAAAAGCTCAGTAAATAAAACAAAGCCGTAAAAACTAAAAAAGCATTGGATAAAACACTCATTTTTCGCCCTCAAATTCAAGCAGATTTTGCAGATAAGATAGCTCAAGCTTTTGAATTTTAATCTTTTGGCGATTAAAAGTATAGCTGATATATAAATTTTCATCTTTTATCATCACAGCTGGATAGCTTAATTCCTCGCCCTCATCAAGACTAAGCAAACGCACAAATTCGCCTTTGCTAGCGTCCTTAAGATGATATAAAGAAAGCCTTGAACGCGTGCTTTTCTCACCATCATTATGCAAAAGCAAAACTTGTGTTTTAGCGTTTTGATCTTTAAAAACACTCAAAACACTTGAGCTATCATAGTTTTTAAGCGAGCTTTTAAAAGGTTCTTGCCACTCTTTTGCACCTAAAGAGCAAGTTTGCATAAAGGCTGTGTTTTCATAGTTTTTGTAGTTGCGAAAAAAGGCTAGGCATTGACTTTCATTTAAAGCAACAATACTTGGCTGAAGCTGTCCTTTAAGCGAATTTAAACGCTTAGTGTGAGAAAATTTTCCTTCTTGATCGAAAAAGGCGACTAAAGGATATTTGTCAATAAGCTCATGATATATAGGCAGAGCAAATGCTCCATTTTCATAGATTAACGCAGGCGTTCTTACAAGATGAGAAAAATTTGCAAAGGCTGAGAGTTGCAATTCTTGCCTAAACACAAGCTTTTCAAGACTCTCATCAAAAACAAATTGATAAATTTTGCTCGTCGCCCAACCCCCAAGACTCACGCCTACGACAAAAAAATGCACGCGATTTTGACTATCTTTAAAAACGACAGGATTACCAAGCTTTTTGATAAATTTGTGATTAAGATGAGAGAGTTCTTCTGCGTTTAAAATAGCTCTTGGCTCACTCCATTCTTGTTTTATCGTATCAAAAAAGCTTTGATAAATTTTTACATCTTTATGTCCTTCTCTTGATCCAGCAAAAAAGACGAGCATAAGCCCTTTTTGTGTATCTACAAGCGAGCTTGAATGCGCGCTTTTTTCAGGTGGATTGATAAAAAAACTTTGCTTTGTTTTTGCACTTTGTGTTTTATTTGCTTCAGGCACGCTTATGAATACATTTTCTATGCTTGTTGTATGCCTTAGATAAAAACCAAGAATAAGCAAAAAAATGCCAAGCAGAACAAAACTAAGAAAACGAAATAACACACTCTTTTTTATCATAAATTTAATTTTTCCATTTTTGTATTTTAAGTTTTAAAGTATAACAAAAAGAACTTAAATTTATGTCATATTGGGTTTAAATCTATCCTTAAAACGCCTATCATTGCACTTTTATAAAAGTTAAAATCAAACATATAAATAGGCTTTAAATGTAAAAATAGCAAAAAAAATATCAATATTTGGCAATTTTAAGCAAAGTTATTATAAAATACGCTTTATTTTAATTTTTCAAAGGAGAAAAAATGGCAACTTTTGATGATGTAAAGAGTGTCGTTGTAGAGCAATTAAGTGTAGATGGTGATTCTGTAAAATTAGAATCTAAAATCATTGAAGATCTAGGGGCTGATTCTTTAGATGTGGTTGAGCTTATCATGGCTTTAGAAGAAAAATTTGGTGTTGAAATTCCAGATGGCGATGCTGAAAAACTCATCAAAATCGAAGATGTAGTAAAATATATAGACGAACATTTGTCAAAATAATTTAATTTTATCTTAAAAATTTTAAGATTGTAAATTAAAAGGAGTAAAATTTGGCAAGGGTTGTAGTTACGGGCATTGGAATGATCAATGCTTTAGGCTTAGACAAAGAGAGTTCTTTTAAGGCGATTTGCGAAGGCAAAAGCGGTGTAGATAAGATTACGCTTTTTGATGCAAGCGAATTTCCAGTGCAAATTGCAGCTGAAGTAAAGGGTTTTGATCCTTTAAAAGTGATTGATCCTAAGGAAGTAAAAAAGCTTGATCGCTTTATACAGCTTGGCATAAAAGCTGCCAAAGAAGCGATGAGTGATGCAAACTTTGATGAGAATTTGGATAAAGAAAGCTTTGGAGTCGTTTCTGGTGCTGGTATAGGTGGTTTGCCAAATATAGAAAAAAACTCAGTTACCTGCTTTGAAAGAGGCGCAAGAAAAATTTCACCTTTTTTTGTGCCTTCTGCACTAGTAAATATGCTAGGTGGAGTGATCTCGATAGAACACGGCTTAAAAGGACCTAATATAGCCTGCGTTACAGCTTGTGCGGCTTCAACTCACGCCATTGCTGAAGCGTATAAAAGTATAGCCTTAGGCGATGCTGAAAAAATGCTAGTTATTGGTGCTGAAGCAACAATCTGCCCTGTGGGTATAGGTGGCTTTGCAGCGATGAAAGCTCTTTCTACGAGAAATGATGATCCACAGCACGCCTCACGCCCTTTTGATAAAGAAAGAGATGGCTTTGTGATGGGCGAAGGTGCTGCGGCTTTGGTTTTTGAAGAATACGAAGCAGCCAAAAAAAGAGGGGCAAGAATTTATGCCGAGCTTGTGGGATATGGCGAAAGTGGAGATGCGCATCATATCACTTCTCCAAGCCTTGATGGACCGCTTCGTGCTATGCAAAAAGCCTTGAAAATGGCTGGGGGCATAAAGATAGATTATATCAACGCACATGGCACTTCAACTCCAGCAAATGACAAAAATGAAACAGCAGCGATTAAAGAGCTTTTTGGTGCGAATATTCCGCTAATCAGCTCTACAAAAGGACAGCTTGGGCACTGCTTAGGTGCGGCTGGAGCTTTGGAAGCCGTGATTTCTTTAATGGCTTTAAATACTGGCATAGTTCCACCAACTATTAATCAACTTGTCAAAGATGAGGATTGTGATTTAGATTATGTGCCAAATGTAGCTAAGAAAGCCGAATTAAAGGCTGTGATGAGCAATTCTTTTGGCTTTGGTGGCACAAATGGCTCGGTGATTTTTAAAAAGTTGGATTAAATGGCTGCGTATTTGGATTTTGAAAAGAGCATTCAACAAATTGATGATGATATTGTTAATGCTCAGATTAAAGGCGATATCGACGCTGTAAATATACTTAAGAAAAATTTAGAAAAAGAAATCGCTAAAGTATATAAAAATTTAAGCGACTTTCAACGCCTCCAACTAGCTCGTCATCCTGATCGCCCTTATGCGCTTGATTACATCGAGCTTTTACTAAGCGATGCTTATGAAATTCACGGCGATAGAACCTTTAGAGATGATCCAAGTATAGTGTGTTTTATAGGCTATCTTGGTGGAAAAAAGCTTATGATTATCGGCGAGCAAAAAGGGCGAGGTACAAAAGATAAAATCGCTAGAAATTTTGGTATGCCTCATCCTGAAGGCTATAGAAAGGCTTTAAGAGCCGCAAGATTGGCTGAAAAATTTGGCTTACCTATACTCTTTCTTGTCGATACTCCGGGAGCATATCCAGGTATTGGAGCTGAAGAAAGAGGACAGAGCGAAGCTATAGCTAGAAATTTATACGAGCTGAGTGCCTTAGAAACTATCACGCTTGCTGTAGTTATAGGTGAAGGTGGAAGTGGCGGGGCTTTAGCCATAGGTGTAGCTGATCGTTTGGCGATGATGAAAAACTCTGTATTTTCTGTCATCTCTCCTGAAGGCTGTGCGGCTATACTTTGGAACGATCCAGCCAAAAGCGAACAAGCTGCCAAAGCCCTTAAAATAACAGCTGATGATCTTAAATCTCAAGGCTTGATTGATGCAGTGATTGATGAGAGTATCAATGGAGCTCACAGAAACAAAGAAATCGCTGCAAAAAATATCGCTACTTATGTAAGCAAAGCCCTAGAAGAACTTGAAAATACAAACAAAAAAGAACTCGTTGCAAGTAGAATGCAAAAGATTCTTTCTTTGGGTGCCTTTGAAGAAGCTTGATCTTTGGAGTATTTGTATTATACACAAATTTTGCTCCATATTTAAAAATAAGGTCTTAAATGAATTCTTTTAACTTTTGTTTAAGTATATTTCTAGGGGGGGGGGGCATTAAACTCTAAATCATCTTTTTTCAAACAAAGTCTTTTTTCTTTCCCTTTAGCTTCTTTATTTATACCAAATTTGCAAAGGGTGTTTTAATGTTTAGCTTAATTCACACTCTTTATCTTTTTTTTGCTCATACTTATAGTGCTTTTAAAAAAAGTAAAACTATTTACAAAGGCTTAAAAAGACTGCCTAAAAATACACAGCTTCAATTTAAAATTCTTGACATTAAGCCTTCTTCTTTGTTTTTTCTCTCTAGGGAAGAAATAGGAGCTTTTTTTGAGTGTTTTCAGGATGTAAATGCCATTCTTTTTCAAAGAGCTTCTTTTTCATTTAAGCATATAGCCCCTTCAAGTTTGTATTTTATCTTTATGCATTTAGAAGAAATCCAAAATTGGTTAGCTTCAGCTAAATTTAAAGAAAAATACCTTGATACTAAACATCCTTATCCTCCTTTGCTTGATTGCGAACTTTTACAAACCCAAAATGGGGGGGGGGCATTAATAAATGAATCTTTAAGCTATGTTGATATAGAAGCTGAAATAGCTTGGGATTTGAATTTGGCTTTGCCTAAAGGATATAAATTTACTTATATTACCTTTGGATCAAGTGGTTCTGAGGCTATGGTAAAATTTTTTAATTATTGTAAGGTGAAAACCTTATTTCACTGGACTTTGGATAAGGATAAATTTGCATATTATTATAGAGTCTTACAAGATAAAAATAATTTTTGTGCATTAACGCTTTGTTGTATCAATGAAGGTATTTGGGCTAAGTCTAAATTACCCTATCTCATCGATGAAAAAGTTCCTCTGATTTTTGTTACCAGAGATATTATAGAAATGATTAGAGTTATTGTCAATCATACAGGGCAATTACATATTGATCCTTTAATGAAAAAGTTCAATTTAACTTGCGATTATACCAAGCTTTTTCCAAAGATGAATTATGCTATATCAAATAATGAAAAGCCTAAAATTATCATTAAAAACCTAGTCCATCGCCTAGCTTTTCAAACTAAAATCAAACAATGGCAACACTTCATCAAAGAAGTCATTTGCATAGATTTTAACGATATAAAACCTGATAAAGCCTTTAAAACTTTTAAAAATTTAGCCTTAAAATTTGGCTTTGAAAGCCCAAAAGATGAAGCTATTTTTAAAGAAAAAATTAGCGTAGCTTCTAGTGGGCGTTTGGCAACTTTGCCTGTTGTTTTATATGCTCATGAAGATGATTTAAATAATATTTTTACAAAAAATGCAAAAAATCAAAGCCAAAATTTGCAATCACTTCAAAAAGAAGGCGGTATAAGCTTCATTATAGGGGTTTATTTACAGCTTAAAGCTAAGCTTCAAAGCGGCTATATCGATATAAGTAAAGAAATTTTAGATCAAAAGATTATCATTAATGATAGGGAGTTGATAGTATGTATAGAAAAAGCAGAATATAAAACATTAAAACATAATGAAAAACTTATGAATACTAGCAAAGCTTATATTCAAGGCTATATTAAAGCTTTGATTGAAAATGATAAGCAAATAGTTTCAAACTTAATAACTTGCGAGCAAATTTTAGAGTATTTAAGAGAAAATGAAGCTGAACGCAAAGCGGTTAAACAAACCTTAGATCAAGAATATAGCTATATTACAGAACATTATTCGCATTTTTTTAAATCTTGGAAGTATTATAATGAATTTGAAAAAATGTGTGAAGAGTTGGATAAAAAAGATTAAAGCACATAAGTAAGAGAGCTCAAATATAAAAATTTAAAGCAAACTTGCTAATAATCAAGCTAGCTTTAATAAAAACTTTTCAAACTAAAAAAGCTAAAATACTAAGAAAAATCATTTGGGTCTATATCTGCACTGACTTCTTTGTATTGCTGGGCAAACTGAGCAATTTTGATCAAATTTGTATGCGTATGGCTTCTTAGTAAAAGATAAAAACGCCATTTTGCGTTGATGAGCTCTATAGCACAGCTTCCAAAGCCTATAAGTTCAGCACTTTTAAGTTTTTTAAACTCTCTAGCTAAAAACTCGCAAAGCTCTTTTGCCTTTCTTTGCTCTTTATGCTCGATAACAAGTCTTAAAAGCCTTTTAAAAGGCGGGTAAAGGTTTTTTCTGTTTTCAAGCTCATCTTGCAAGAATTGATCATAATCCTTAATATAAGTTTGAAAAAAAGCCTTTTGCTTGCTTTGTATAAGCACCCTGGCTTTTCCCTTGCGTCCAGCCCTTCCAGCTACTTGCATAGCAAGAGCAAGACATTCTTCACTGGCTTTATAATTGGGACGAAACAAAAACTCATCAAGCCCTAAAATCACGCTTAAATCCACACTATGATAATCATGTCCCTTAGCTAGCATTGAAGTGCCAACTAAAATATCAATCTTTTGCTCGTTAAAGTCCTTAAGTATGGCATTAAGCTTAGTCATACTTGTGATTTTATCGCGATCAAACTGAGCAATATTTGGGCTAAACTCACTTAAAGCCTGTTTTAATTGCTCGCAAAGTTCTGCTGTGCCTATCTTGCTTGCCTCAAGCATGACGCCTTTGCAATGAGGGCAGCTTTGATCTATGGGCTTTACAAATGAGCAATAATGGCATTTTAAAAGATTTTTATTTTTATACATGCTCATGGCTATGCTACAAAATGGGCATTTGATCCTCTCACCGCAGTTTTTACACTGCACTTGGCGGAAATTTGCACGACTTGGTAGAAAAATCACGGCTTGTTTTTTTGCTCTTAAACTTGTTTTAAGCTCTCTTAAAACAAGGCTTGAAAGCCCTAAATCACTCTCATCAAAGATGAATTCTTTTTCACTTTCATAAAAGGTGCCTTTGAGCCTAAAATGCTTTTGCTTATAAAAGCTGGTTAAACTTGGCGTGGCTGAGCCTAAAAGCACTTGTATATTATGCTTTTGTCCTAAAAAAACAGCCAAATCCCTTGCATTGATATAAGGCTTGTTATTTGCCTTATAAGAATTATCATGCTCTTCATCAACGATGATAAGCCCTAGTTTATGAAAGGGTAAATTTAAAGCTGATCTTGCCCCAGCAACAAGTAAAATTTCACCATTTTGCAAGGCTTTTAAAGCCTCATCTTTTTTCTTTTTTGAAATTTTTGAATGCCACATGATGAATTTATCTTCAAAATACACACTCAAACGCTTTTGCATTTGTGGGGTAAGTGAAATTTCTGGCATTAAAAGCAAAGCTTGCTCGCCTTTTTGCATATATTTTTCAATAAGCTTTATGTAAATTTCAGTTTTTCCACTGCCTGTATCTGCAAAAAGAAGGCTTGAGCTTTGAGCTTGTAAAAAATCATAAGCCTTGCTTTGTAAAGGACTTAAACTCACGCTTTTTAGAGGGTTAAAAGCATGGGTTTCATAGGGCTTTAAAAGCTCAAAAGAAGCCAAAACAAAGCCAAGCTTGCAAGTATAATAATAACTTATAAAGCAAGCTAGCTCAAATTGAGTTTTGCTTAAAACGCATCCGGTTTTTTCTACAATAGCCTTAGTCATAAAATTTGGCTTTGAAAGTTCTTTAAGAATGATAGCCCTATGAGGCTTATTTTGCTTGCCAAAAGGTACGATGACCTCGCTTAAAAGCTCGCATTCAAACTCGCTTTCATAAGTAAGATTATCAAGATAAGAGCCTATAATGGCAAGTTCATAATAATTCATAAAAGCTCTTTGCAAATACTTGAACTTACACACTCAAAACTCATAGTGCTAGGCTCATATATAAAATCCACAAAGCTTTTGCTACTAAGATAAAAACGATAGGTTCGCTTTCCTGTTTTCATCCATGCTTTAGAATTTGAGTAAATTGGACTTGCCAGTACACTTTTTGTGCAACAATCGCCCCCATTACATGCTTTAATCTCACTTAAAGAGCAATAAAATAAAGTCTGCTTTTCATTCATTATGCTTGCTTCATCAAGCACGGCTAAATTTTGTGCTTGAGTGAAAATATCTTGATTTTTATGAAAAGCTAAAGCACTTTGTATAGTTGTAAAATCAGCCTTTAAACGCAACAAATTCGCATCTTGCTTGTTAAGATGAAAATACGGCAAAGCAATACCCACAAGCAAGGCTAAGATAAGTATAACTAAAACAAGTTCAAGTAGGGAAAAAGCTTTTTTAAAAGCCATAAGTTTTACTTTAGCGGTGTTTCGTTGATCGTTTTTAAAAGCTTATTAAGTTCTTTTTGCAACATATAATAATCATAACTTTTCTTCACAAAGGCATTAACGAATTGTTTGAGTTCTATTTTTTTTGTTCCATTTGAAACAAGATCAATATCTGTTTCAAGATAGTTTGCAAAATCCTCTCCGCAACGAACGGTAAAATCTTTTGCTGAAACATTGACGATGACTTCTTTTATCCCATCACTTGCCAAGTACAGCCTCTATTTTCTTAGTAATATCTTCGCTGACTATGTTTTTGCTTTTTAGCTCTTCTTCAAGTCTTAAAATTTCATTACTTTTAGCTTCATTTTGAGCTTTTACACTCACAAGTTCATTTCTTAAATTATCGCAGGTTTCTACGAGTTCATTATAACGCTCTAAAAGCTCATTAACCTTATCTGTAAGTGTGTTGATAATCTTATCATCATACATTGATTTTGCCTTTTTGAAAAATATTTTTCTAATTGTAGCAAAAAAGTTTTAAATTTTAAGCATTTTTTTGTAGAATTTGGCTTTTTAAAAGGAAAAAAGTCTATGAAACTCACCAGCGAATTTAGCCCAAGCCCTGATCAAAAACAAGCCATTGAAGGTATAGTTAAAAGCATAAAAGCAGGCAATAAATACCAAACTTTACTCGGTGTTACAGGCAGTGGAAAGACTTTTACTATGGCAAATGTGATTGAAAAACTAAACATGCCAACCTTGATTATGAGCCATAACAAAAGCTTGTGTGCCCAGCTTTATAGTGAATTTAAGGGCTTTTTTAAAGAAGATTTTGTGGAGTATTTTATCAGTTATTATGATTATTATCAGCCAGAAGCGTATATCCCACGCACTGATGTTTTCATAGAAAAAGATAGCTCAGTAAATGAGGACTTAGAAAGGCTGCGTTTAAGTGCTACAGCCTCACTTTTAAGCTATGAAAATGTGCTTTGTATAGCTAGTGTTTCAGCAAATTATGGTTTAGGCAATCCAAATGAGTATGTAGGCATGGTTTTAATCCTTGAAGAAGGTATGAAGCTTAGCCAAAAAGAGCTTTTAAAAAAGCTTGTGGATATGGGCTATAAAAGAAATGATGCCTTTTTTGATAGGGCTGATTTTAGAGTAAATGGCGATACTATAGATATTTATCCAGCTTATTTTGAAGATGAGGTGGTAAGGCTTGAGTTTTTTGGCGATGAGCTTGAAAGAATGTATCATGTTAATGCGCTTGAAAACAAAAAAGGTAAAGGGCTTAAAAAATTCATACTCTATCCAACAAGCCAGTTTAGTGTTGGTGAAGTAAGGCTAAAACAGGCTATTAAAGACATTAAAAAAGAACTTGCCTCCAGACTAGCTTTTTTTGAAAATGAAAATAAACTTGTGGAGTATCAACGTCTTAAACAAAGGGTTGAGTTTGACTTAGAAATGCTTGAAAGCACGGGTATGTGTAAGGGCATTGAAAATTATGCCTTACATTTAACGGGCTTAAAGCCAGGAGATACGCCTTATACGCTCTTTGATTATCTTAATATAAATGATAGAAAATTCCTTGTTATTGTCGATGAAAGCCATGTGTCTTTGCCTCAGTTTAGGGGTATGTTTGCAGGTGATAGAAGCAGGAAGCAAACCTTAGTAGATTATGGTTTTCGCTTGCCCTCAGCCCTTGATAATCGCCCCTTAATGTTTGATGAGTTTATCAACAAAAATTGTCAATTTCTCTTTGTTTCAGCAACCCCAGCACCCCTTGAGCTAGAACTAAGCAAAAATCAAGTCTTTGAGCAAATCATGCGTCCAACAGGCTTACTTGATCCTTTAATAGAGCTAAAAGATAGCGACAATCAAGTTGAAATTCTCTTTGATGAGGCAAAAAAAGTTATAGCTAGAAATGAAAGAGTTTTAGTTACTGTACTAACTAAAAAGCTAGCTGAAGAACTTAGCCGCTATTATATAGAGCTTGGCTTAAAGGTAAAATACATGCACTCTGACATCGATGCTATCGAGCGAAATGAGATTATAAGAGGGCTTAGAACAGGGCTTTTTGACATACTCATAGGCATAAATTTGCTCCGTGAGGGACTTGATCTGCCTGAAGTTAGCCTTATTGCTATAATGGACGCTGATAAAGAAGGCTTTTTAAGAAGCACAACAAGCCTTATTCAAACCATGGGTAGAGCAGCTAGAAATGTCAATGGCAAGGTTTTACTCTTTTGCAAAAAAATCACAAAGTCTATGCAAGAAGCCATGGACATCACAAGTAAACGCAGAGCCTTGCAAGAAGCTTATAATAAAAAGCATAATATCACCCCAACTTCAGTCAAAAGAAACTTAGAAGATAGTCTTAAAAATGATCTTAATGAGGCTGAAATTTATCGCAAGGGCAAAAGCTTAGAAAAAATGCCAGCAAGTGAAAGAGCAAAGCTTGCAAAAGAGCTAAGAAAGCAAATGCTAGAAGCTGCTAAAGCACTTGAGTTTGAAAAAGCAGCCGCTTTAAGAGATGAGATAGCCAAGCTTCGCACTTTATAAATTGCTTTAAATTTGCTTACCTATACTTTGCTTGTCAAGTCCTTTTTCAAGCATAAGATCGATAATGGGCTGTTCTCTTTTATTGGCTCTTTTGCAATGATCTTTTTGAAAAAAATCAGTGATTTTTATCACCACCTTAGCCCAAGTTTTTTTTCTTTCTCGCCACGCATGCGAAGAGAGGCTTTCCCACGCATAGCCATTAAATAACGTTGCATTCACAAAATGATCCATAGCGCGCACACCTTGACGCACCCTTGCTACACTGATGAAAATTCCTACAAAAACGATAAAAATATACCCTATGATAAACAAAGGCACCACAGCACATAAAAGCAAGGTGCCAGCTAGCTTTTCTTTCATTCACTCTTTCTTTTACTAAACTTGATATACATTCCATTTGCCGTGCGTATAGTAAGACGTCCAACGACATCTGGGATAAAATTCTCTTGTAATTCTAGCTTATATTTGCTTAAAATATAACTAAGTATAATCATAGCCTCTTGCATAGCAAAGCCCTGCCCTATACACACCCTTTCTCCCATACCAAAAGGCATATAAGCGTCTTTATTTTCAAGCTTTTCAAACCTTGAAGGATCAAAATCATCTGGCTTGTGCCAAATTTTGCGGTGGCGATGTATGAGCCAAGGAGCAACAACCACACCTGAACCTTTTTTAACCTCTTTATCACGAATTTGCGTATCTTTTCTAGCACTTCTAGCAAAAAATCCAACCGGTGGATAAAGTCTTAATGCCTCTTTAAAGCAGTAATTAAGCCATTTAAGCTTTTTAATATGCTCGATTTTTGGCTCTTTTTCATCTTGTAGAATTTCTTTTAACTCCTTATAAGCTCTTTCTTGCTCATCTTGATATAAAGAAAGCAAATATAAGGTCCAAGTTAAAGAACTTGCCGTGGTTTCATGTCCTGCTAAAAAGAGCATGGAAACTTGATCAAGGATTTCCTTAAAAGAAAAACGCTCATTCGTATCGCTATCAACAACCTTAAGCAAAGAAGCTAAAATATCATTTCTCTCTCCTGCTAAGCCCTTGTTTTCTTCTTCATAGCGAGGTTTGATGATGTCGCTAAGCACCTTTCTTATCACTTCTCCAGCTTCCAAACGCTTTTTCTCGCCAAGTAAATTTGAAAGCCATTTTGGAAAGCAAAACATTTGTCTCATCGCTGTTCGCACGCTTTGTTCTTGAAAAGTCACAAAGGCATCAAGTATGATTTTACCTTTTTGCTCATCAAGTTTTTCACTCATTATAGTGCGGAAAATCACATCAGCTGTCACAAAGGTCATCTCCTCATCAACTTCGATAATGCCATCTGCTTGCTTGTCAAGCTGCTTTTCAAGGCGAGTGATTAAGTCCCTAGCTGCTGCACTCATAAGCTCAAAAACCTTATCTATCCTTGTCATCTCAAAGCTTGGACGCAAAAGCTCTCTTTGTTTTTTCCATACCTCATCATTTGTGGTAAAAATGCTTTGTCCTAAAAGCGGCTCTAAAAGGCGGTGCAAAAGCTCACTTTTTGGGAATTCTTTGACCTCACTTACCATGATTTTTTTCACTTCTTGGGGATTATTTACCACAAAAAGATCAAAGCCAGGCATTTTTACCCTGCCTGTTTGCATGCTATAACTTCTCTCATATAGTCCATCAAGCCATGATCTGCGTTTAAGCAAAAAAGTCATTAAATTTGACGCCTTATTTTTGTGGGGTTTTGGATAGAAAGGACATTGTGCCATAGTGTTTTACCTCGCTTTGATTTTGTTTTCAAGCAAATTTTCATCAAGCACAAAAGCAAAAAAGTCATATTCGCCTTTGTGCTGGCTTGCTTCTAAATATAAAAAATGGGCTCTATACCAATCACGCCTTATTTTAGCGTATTCTTCTTTGCTATAAAGCTTATAAAAATGTGTGGAAAGAAAAGAAGGCGCAATTTGCATATCCTCAACTCCGCTTGTTTTAAAAAAATCAACCTTATAAAAACATGCTCCATCAATCTTGGAAGTAAAATCAAACCAAATAAGCTTAAATTGAGCTAAAAAGGCAAGATTTTGTTTGTATAAATTATCGTGTTTATGATAGCTCATCAAAGGCACGCATTCGCCCAAAGTAAGCACCTTAAGCTTATCAAAAGGGATATTTTCATCAAGGCTTTGCTTAATCAAGTCTGCAAGCACATTGATGATTAAAATCGTGCCTACACTATGTGCGCAAAGTATGAGTTCGTAATTTTCTTTTTGTGCGTTTGCTTTCAAGGTTTTAAAAACAATTTTAGCAAATTCAGCCGTTCTTGCGTCAATATCTTTAATCTCACCTCTAGCCCAACGAGAGCAAAACGCACAGATTCGCGAGAGCCAAAATGCTGCTGTTTTATTGCCTATCTTAAAAATAAGCTTGCTTGAAAAATATAGCACAAGCAAGGAAAATATCACAGCTACAATCTCATGACTTACATTTGCTATAGGTTTAAAGCTCAAAAAGATCAAAGCAAAGATAAACAAATAACTAAAAAGCACATAAAAAAATGGATAAAATCCAGCTACTAAAGGAGCTTTGCACGCCTTTGCAAAACGCACAAACAAGCCCGTAATCACATAAATTTTAAAAAAATCAAAAGCATCAGCAAGTATAGAAAAGATATTTTTATGCCAATTTGCCTTGACTATGTCATTCCATGCTAAAAAATGATAATAATTTTGCGAATTTTCACCTTGAATACTCCAAGAAGTGTGGAATTTACTTTCTTGTTTATTCTTAGAGAGTATGAATTTTTTTTGTGCTCTTTTTTCATAAAAGGCTAAATTTTTTTTAAACATTAAATAATAATATCTAAAGCCTCTTGGATCATATCCTGCTATGTAAAAAATATCTCTTTTTTGCATTATAGCTCTTTGTTTTTTTAAGAATTTAACTAAAATTAATTAATCAATTCCTAACATTTATAAGAGCAAAAAAGCCCAATTTATAGTGATCTTGCGAGTTTATTGTTAAAGATCTAAAAAAGAATTTTTGTAAAAATTACCATTGATTTGATTGTTTTGTATGAGGTAGCTTCTAAAATTTGTATAGAGTTTATAATTTGGCTTAAACGCATGGGCTTCTTTCCAAAATATATCTAAAGGTTTTTGATAGCTCAAGCCCTCTATATCATAAAATGCCTTACCGCACACCTTAAGCGGGCAGTTATGATACAAGGCTGAAAGCCCTACGGTTGAATTCACCACTACACAACCCAAAGCATCGTTTAAAAGACTTGGCAAGTGAGCATCGTGTATATAAAACACTCTTCCTTCAAGCTTGTATTGCCTACAAAGCCTATCTATCAAAGCACCATAATGAGTATAACCCCTATCCATAGGATGATGCTTAAATACAAGGCAGTGTTTATCTCTAGTGTTTAAAGCAAAAGAACTTAGCGTTTGAATGATGAAATGCTCAACACTCCTGCCCTTATAATGCTTTAAAATTTGTGTATCATTAAATACCTGCAAAACAGCGACGAAATACTTCCCTTTGAGCTTTTTAAGCTCTTCATTCGTCTTTTTTTCACTCAATTTATACCAAAATTTCCTATAAAAAGCTCGTATCCAAGGGATAAGTTCAAGAGGACTTAAAGAACGATGATGTAAGCGGTTATTGTAAAATGGGGCCAGCAAAAAAGCAAAAAGCCAATACCAAAAAGCAAAAAATGCCATGCACTCAAAAGCACCCTCAAATTTCTTATTCGCAGCACTTACAGGAATTTCAAGATCAAGATAAAAATTCTTATCCCTAGGAAGCTGAGAATTTGCATTAACGCCGTTTTTCTCAAAAGTGATGAAATTTGGGCGAAGATAGCCTTCTTCGAAGATATAAACGCCTATTTTAAGGCTTTTAGCAGCCCTTATAGCTATGCTATGCAAAGGACGGCAGTCATTGTAAGTGATGATATAATCGATCTTGTGTTCTTTGCAAAAATTTTTAAAAAAGGTTTTGAAATTTTTAAGCTCGCCTTTATATTTATGAGCGTTAAAAGGATAAAAAAACTTATCTCCGCCGTTAAAATTAAGCTTAAATACCCTAGTGTCATTTTGTTTGAGTTTTTTTGCGAGCTTGCTGAAAAAAGGACCGATTGGACCTTGCAATAAAAGAACATTTTTACCAGCAAATTCTTTCATCTTTTGCTTAAAATTCATAATGACTAATGTATCCTCGCCCTATATTTTTGAAATAAAATATTGATTTTTACAAAATTTTAATTATAACAAAAAAATAAAAATTTAACTTGAAATAAAGTCTAAAAAGCGACATTTTTTTAAATTTTCTTTATGCTCTATCTTGGCTTTAATGCAAGAATTTATTAAGGAGAATTTCTAAATCAAATTTAATTTTTTATGAAAAAATATTCATACACTCGCCTTATCTTTCTTAGGCTAGTATTTCTTAAAGTCAGCAAAAACCTCAGCCATTTTTTAGAAAAATACGCATTTTGAAGCTTAAGCAAACTCTTAAAGGCTGGCTCAAACTCGCAAAGTTCTTTATCTTTAGCATTAATATATCTTGGATATATAAGCAAAACTCCTGCGACAAGCTCTTCAAGGCTAAGCTTTCGCTTCCTGCGAGCACAGACAAGTTTATCTGTGCTTAAGCCCCAGCCCGCATAAAAAGGAAGTCCATACACCACCACTTTTTTAGCTCTTAAAATCGCCTCAAAACCAACGGTTGAAGTGATAGTATGCACCTCATCAACGCTATCTAAGCAAGAATGCAAACTCACATCACTTACAATCTCATCACAATACTCAAGTATGATTTTTTCATCTTTTAGCCCTTTTCTGTTGCCACTTAGCACATCAGGGTGGGGTTTAAAGACTATATAAGCGTCTTTGTTTTCAAGCCTTGCTTGCTTGATAAGCTCTTGAGTGCTTAAGTTAAAGCCACCAAGTAACATAGAAGCATCATCTTCAACTTGAGCAGCGATGAGGAGGATTTTTTGTCCTTCTTTGGCGTTAAATTTTATATTTTTATGAAAATCGTTGTTGTATTTTGAGAATTTGTGTTTAATGATCTTTGCGATGATTTTTTGCGCTCTTTTAATATGACTGTGATCAAACTCATAATTTTGCAAGAGGTATTCTAAATCACTTTCCTTACTTGGATCGATATAAAGCCCTTTGCTATCAACCACCAAAGAAAAAGGGCGCGTCAAATCAGAACCCAAAGAAACCGAGCGGATAAAGCCATCTTCAACTCTAAAAATTCGCACCCTTTCGCCAAAAACTTCTTTGATTTTTTCATCACTAAAACTTGCTCCCCACACAAAAAGCTTATCATTATCTTTAAAATTTATAGGCTTTTTAAGGGAATTTAAAAAAATGAGCCTATTTTTTTTAGCCTTAAAAAAAGGCTTGATAAAAGGGTGTTTCCAGAGCGAAAAACCTAGGAAAAACAAAGTATTTGAATTTATTTGCTCGATCGTTTTATACTTGTAAAGCGAGTTTATAGTATCTAAAATATCGCTTTTTTCTTGTGAGTAGGGATTGAAATACTCGCTATAAAGTATATACGCTCCTGCAAAAAGCTCCTCAAGTGTAAGCTTTTTCTTGCGACGAGCGCAGACAAGTTTATCTGTAGTTAAACCCCAGCCCGCATAAAAGGGCAAGCCATAACACACGCACTCACAACCACACAGCAAGGCTTCAAAGCCCATTTGAGAAGTCTTTGTATAAACCTTATCAAAATGCTTAAGCAAGGCTATGGGATTAAAATTTTCTTTAAGTAAAGTGCAGTTTGGGGGCAAATTATCAAAGTCAAAATCAGCTTTTTTCTTTTTACTCAACACATCTGGGTGAATTTTTATATAAATTTGAGCGTTTGGATTTTCTTTTATAGCATCATTTATCATCTCTTGGGTGCTAAACTGCAAGGCTAAGCCGTATTTTAAGGACGCATCATTTGCACTTTGAGTGATGATTAAAATGCGTTTTTGCTTTGTTTTTTTAAAAAAATCAGCTGGTAAATCAAGTGCGTTATTGTATTTGCTTAGTTCGTATTTTTTGATAAGCTGTATGGATTTTTGAGCGATTTTAAGCAAATTTTCATCTTGTTTAAAATCATATTCATTGAGTATGTTTTCAAGCCTTGAAGGCGAGGTAGCATCATAATAAATCCCTACATCATCACGCACCAGACTAAAACTAGGCGAATGCTCAAGCCCTAAACCAACAGAGCGTAAAAAACCATCTTCTAAAAGCTCAAATTGAGCCTTATACTTTTGTGCTTGTTTTAGCGCCCAAAGTCCAGAATTCTTACGCCCCCAACCATAAAATACACTTGCTTTATCAACCTTAGCACCTAGTATAAAAGGATTAAGATTTAAAAAAGACTTGACATTGTTTATAAGGCGTTTGGAGTTTGCGTATCGTTTCATAAGAGCCTTGAAGGTGGCGGACAGAGAGGGATTTGAACCCTCGAGACCCGTTAAGATCTGCACCCTTAGCAGGGGTGTGGTTTCAGCCACTCACCCATCTGTCCTTTGTAGTTTTAAAGCTGTAATTATAACGAATTTAGCTTGAATTTAACTTAAAAAACTCAAGGGGCTTAAATCCGCTAACTTTATTTTTAACCCAAAAGCAAAATAAACATACCAAAAAACAATAAAGAAATTTAAATATTTCTTAAGCTCAAAAAGCCTAAAGAAGCTGTGTTATAAGCTAAGATAGGCTAAGATAAAAGTTATCACAAAAGCAAAAGCAAGGGTTAGAAGCTGTTTTTGCCTGTCTTTTTTCATCGCTACAAGCGTGATCATCAGCCCTGAGATGTAAAGAGTGATCAAAGCTAGTCCAAAACCCACAGAAAGCACAGCAAAATACCATTTGCCCTTATCCTTATGAAGCATGATCATATCGCCAAGCAAACTTCGCTCTTTTGTAGTAATAATAACTTGATCACTTTCTTGCTTGATATTTACACTATAATGCACCCCACCCATACTCATACCACCTTCTCTTTTATCATTTTTAAGCTCGGTATGACTTGGAATTTTAAGTTTGAGCTCTTTAAGCAAAGTAAGAAGTTCTTCTTTTTCTTTGCCTATAGTAAGCGTTTGTTTTACGCTAAAGCTTTGTTCTTTAAGTCCTATATCTTGATTTGCTCCAAAGATATAAGCTATACCTGTAATAGCATACATCAAAGCAAGTGGCAAGAAAAATAAACTCACATAAATATGAATTTGACGAAAAAATTTATTTTTATTCATATCAAAATCCTTTCATTTTATGTATCAAAATTTAATATTTTTTAATAAACAAAATGTAACAAATAATGATAATTCATTAAAAGCGAACAGCAAAAAAATAAGTTTAAATCAATATAAAAAACAAGAAAAATAGCAAGTTAAAAATATAAAAGCCCCGAAGTGGGGCTTTAATTTTAGTATTTATCAATCACTTGATAATTATATGGCTTAGTGTTTTTATCAAACTCAAGATATTCAGCTGGCGGGTTGCCGTTAATCTCTTCGTGTTGATAGTATCTATCGCCTGCTTTATGTCCGTTCATATCCACTTTATAGCGAATTTCGCCCGGATTGAGCTTTTGTATATCTTCAAAACCAAGATTTGAGGTTTTAAAGTCATTTATACCATTAGCTGCAGCGATTTGCACGAGTTTGGTTTGTCCTTCTCTTGCCATTTCAACAGCTTGTAAAAGCATTCTTGAAGCTTCTCTTGGGTTGTGAAAGCCTGTTGAGTTTTCAGCACCTACAAAATCGCCTCTCATTTGAGCTTTTCTGTGAAGTTCTAACACTTCTTTAAGCGCAGCTGAAATTTTAGCCTGATCAGCCTTGCCATCTGTTTGATACTCAGCCTTAGCACCTAAAAGCTCTCTAAGGTTTTTAATATCCATGATAAGACTTACTGTTGCATACTCAGCACTTCTTAAATCATACGCTACTGATTTTTGAATATCTAAAATTTGAGCTTTTAGATAATCCTCGCTTTGAGTATGGCAAGTCTTGCACGCTGCGTTGATATCTTGTAAAGGCGAAGTTACATTGTGTTGAGTAAGTTTTTTCGCACCTTTTCTGATATAAGGCATATGACAATCCGCGCATGAAACGCCATTTGCTGCATGCACGCCACCGCTGTAAAGCTCGCTTTCTGGGTGTTGAATTTTAATCATAGGCGCACCACTAAGTTTGTGAGCCCAATCTTTATCAAAGTTTGCACGCACTTTGTCATAATAATCATCAAACATTTCTATCCTAAATGGCTGTCCTTTTTTCCATTCACTCCAAGGAAATGCTAGTTCTATACCCGCAACTTCAATTTCTGTGAATTGATTGCCATCTCTTAAAGAATCAAACTCATCATAAGTTTTTTGAGTGCCATCAAACCATTTTTTGCTTGGATCTTGTGCTATGGTTTCGCCTATAGTTTTTACCTTTGTGCCGGTTGGTTTGAAGTAGTATTCAACATGGCATTGTGAACAAACAAGGGTTCTCATCTCTTCGCGAGTAGCCTTAATGCCAGCTACTGGGTCTTTTTCATAACCTCTTGAAACAAGAGCATTAATCGCTGCTGGACGAGTAAGTCTTAAGCTCATATCATTTGGATTGTGACAATCCGCACAAGTTACGCCCATTCTTTTGCCTCCATGTGGTCCTGAGTGCTCGGCTGAGTTTTCAGCATAGCCATTTACTGCTGGAACGGTTTTGATCATAGTCCAGTATTTTGCTGAGTTAAACGCTACCCAATCACCTTTTGCAGTATTGTTTAAGAGCCAAGGAGTCCAACCACTGTGACAATTCATACAGGCAGCTGGTTGTCCGCCAAAAGCTTTAAAGCCGTGAGCATTTAAGAAGTCTTTGTTGTTTCTTGCTGTATCCATTTGATCAACTTGTATCCAGAAGTGCCCTCTTTCTTCATTTGCATCAAGAGAGAAAGGATAACCTGCCCAAAGCACAGTAAGCTGTGGATAGCGGATAAGCTTTGAATACGCCAAATTTCCACCAAATTCAGTAGCTATAGGCTTTTCTGTCTCAACGGTAAGATACATATCCAAATAATCAGGGAAGTTTTTACCCCAATGATCAAAAGTTGGATTATCATCACTTAACTCGACTAAATCTTTAGAGAGTATCCCTCCAACCCCTTCGTTTTGTTTTTTGGTGATATCACTATTAAGATAAAGCACCCCAGCGATCAAAACGATAACAATTACAATCGCACTTAATAACTTTTTATTCATTCATTCCTCCTTGTAAGTTTAAAATCCTCTTTTGTGACCAACACCTGCGTGACAGGATACACATTTAAGAGTATTGTCTTTATGTGGATTGGTCGTAGCGTTAATCACAACGCCAACATAATCAGCATGACACCTTACGCAATTGTCCTGCACCATAGCCTTGCTCTTTTCATTTGCACTTAAATTTGTTGGCAAATCATTAAGCTTAAAGGTAAAAGCATAAGCATGTCCTACACCACTTTCAGCCTTAGCGATCCATTTATCAACAAAACTATGTGGCAAATGGCAATCATTACAGCTTGCTCTTGGCTCTCCTGCGATTTTCTTTGAGTGTGGAGCTTTTAAGTAATCAGCATACACATCATTCATAATGTGGCAGTTATTACAAGCTTCGCTTGCGTTTGAAAAATACGAGATTCCTTTTGCATTATAAAAGGTATAAAATCCCAACGCAAAAAGCACAAAAAGCAAAACAAGAAAAATGCTAAAAATGCTACTAGAGCTTTCATTTTTATCTAATTTTTCCAAGCACCCTCCTTTTTTGATAAGATTTTTGTTAATCATACATTAACTTTATTTAAAGTTTTCTTAAGGATTAATTTACTCTTGATTAGCTTTTTATTACATATAAAAATTGTTTTATTTTGATAATAAGCCTATTTTAAAAGGTTTTGAAGGAAAATATAAAAATTTAGATTTTGATAAAGTAAATACTTAAGTAAAAAAATCCAGCCTTTTCAAAGTCTTTCAATGCTTAAATTTCAAAACTTTTGCTGGATTTTAGGATAAAAATTAAAATTTATAAAAAACGCACCACTTCATCAAAATCAAAACGCGTTTTTTCTGGAATTTGTGTGCTGGCTTTTTTGCCAAGTGCGATCATAAGGCTAGCTTGTTCTTTATTTGTGTCAAGTTTAAGATAATCATTTAAAGCCTTTTTATCAAAACCGCCTATAGTGCAAGTGCCTATATCCAAAGCATTTGCCGCATAAAGTATGCTTGCAAGTGCGATGTGAGCTTGCTCTCTAGCATAAGCAAGCTTTTGATCCTCATTCATACCTTCTAAGAAAGGTTGATAGGTTTTTAAACGCATATTTAACTCAGCTTCACTCATCTTTCTTTTTCTTAATTTACTTTCAAAATACTGAGGAAAATCAAGCCTTGAAACGATGATGATAACAGCTGCTGCTTGGGCTACATGAATTTGCTTATTTGCAATTTGTGCAAGTTCTTGCAACTTTACTTTATCCTCAGTCAAGATAAATTTCCAAGGCTCAAGCCCAAGACTGCTAGGGCTTAACCTGGTGATCTCTAAAATTTGCCTTAAATCCTCACTTGAAAGCTTAGTATCTAAAAATTCGCGGCACGAATACCTTGTGCTTAAAATTTCAAGTTCTTTTTTCATACTTTCTCCTTTATTTGTTTGCATTTATTTTATGATACACAAAAATAGTAAAAATTTTTACTTTCATATTTGCTTAAAAAGATTTATAATTACACATATTTTTTTAAGGACGAGTTGTGAAAAAGACGATTTTGAATTTTTTCAAACAAAAAGAGCAAAACGATAAAATCACTATGGTAAGCGCGTATGATTACCCTAGTGCAAAGGCTTTAGATGAGGCTGGTGTTGATATTATCCTTGTTGGGGATTCTTTAGCGATGGTGATCTTAGGACATGAGAGCACCTTAAGTGTGGGTATGGAAGAAATGCTTCTTTTTACAAAAGCTGTAAGTAAGGGAGCAAAAGACGCTTTTATCTTAGCTGATATGCCTTTTATGTCTTATCAAAGCTCAAGTTATGATGCTTTAATCAACGCGGCAAGATTTATGAAAGAAGCAGGAGCAAACGGCGTAAAAATAGAAGGTGGAAGAGAAATTTCAAGCGTGATTAAGGCTTTAAGCGAAGCTGGGATTGTAACTTGCGTCCATCTTGGCTTAACCCCACAAGCCATTAATGCTTTGGGTGGATATAAGGTGCAAGGAAAAAGCTTGCAAAGTGCTCAAAAACTTCTTGATGATGCAAGATTGGCTCAAGAATTAGGAGCAAGTATGGTGCTTTTAGAGTGTGTGCCAAGCAAACTTGCAGCAAAAATCACGCAAAGTTTGAAAATTCCTGTCATTGGCATAGGAGCTGGGGCGCATTGTGATGGACAAGTTTTGGTTTATCATGATCTTTTAGGTATAAATACTGGCTTTAAGCCTAAATTTGTCAAACAATTTGCTAATTTAAATCCAAAAGAAGGCATACAAGCATATATCAAAGAAGTCAAGCAAGGCACCTTTCCAAGTGCTGAGTTTAGTTTTAGTGGCGATGATGATATGTTTGAAAAATTGTATTAAAAAGGAAAAATCATGCAAGTTATCACTTCCATAAAAGAGATGAAAGAACTTAGCAAAATGTGGCAAAAAGAGAACTTAAGCATAGGCTTTGTGCCAACAATGGGCTATTTGCATGAAGGGCATTTAAGCCTTGTAAAAGCTGCAAAAGCAAATGATAAAGTCGTGTTAAGTATCTTTGTCAATCCTATGCAATTTGGGGTAAATGAAGACTTAAGCACTTATCCAAGGGATTTGCAAAAAGATACAAAGCTTTGCGAGCAAAACGGCGTTGATGTACTTTTTTGCCCGAGCGTTGATGAAATGTATCCAAAAGGCTTTAGCACTTTTGTGGATATGAATTCCTTAAACGACAAGCTTTGCGGGGCAAAACGAGAGGGGCATTTTAGAGGGGTTTGCACGGTTTTGATGAAATTTTTTCATATTATTATGCCAAGTAAAGCGTATTTTGGACAAAAAGACGCCCAGCAATGCCTTATCGTAGCTCATATGATAGAGGATTTAAATATGAATGTTAAGCTTGAAATTTGTCCTATTATCAGAGAAAGCGATGGCTTAGCAAAAAGTTCAAGAAATGTGTATTTAAATGAGACTGAAAGAAAAGCTGCTCTTGTGCTTTCAAGGGCGATTTTCTTAGGTGAAAAGCTCATCTTGCAAGGAGAAAAAAATGCCCAAAAAGTGCAAAAAGCTATGCAAGAAGAGCTTGAAAAAGAAGCTTTGGCAAGGATTGATTATATTCATTTAGTAGATTGTAAAAGCTTGCAAGACTTAACGCAGATAAAAGATGGAGTTTTAGGAGCTATCGCTGTTTTTATAGGTAAAACTCGTTTGATCGATAATTTCTTATTAAAGGATTTAGCATGCAAATAACACTACTTAAGGCTAAAATTCATCGCGCAGTGGTTAGTGAAGCAAGACTTGATTATGTAGGAAGCATTAGCATAGATGAGACTTTGCTTAAAGCAAGCGGGATCGTTGAGTATGAAAAAGTGCAAGTTGTCAATATCAACAACGGCGAAAGGTTTGAAACTTACGCAATTGCAAGCAAAGAAAAAGGAGCAATTTGTCTTAATGGAGCAGCTGCTCGTTTGGTGCAACTTCACGATAAAATCATCATTATGGCGTATGCAAATCTTGATGAAAAAGAAGCGGCTGAATTTAAGCCAAAAGTCGTTTTTGTTGATGAGAATAATGAGCTTACAAAAGTTACACACTATGAAAAACACGGCGAGCTTTTCTAGTAGCTAATTTAAACGCTCAAGCAAGGCTTTAACAAAGCTTTTATATGAGTTTTCACAAAAATCAAAATACAAGCTTGGCTCTATAAGCTCAAGTTCATTAATAAGAAAGTTTTTGCCATCATAAAACAAATCAACCCTTGCATAAAGACTGCTTTTAGCAAGGCTTTGCACGGCTTTTAAAGCTAGATTTAAAGCTTCTTTTGGCACATTTTCACAAGGCTTGATGATGACCCTATAAGCTGAGTTTGCTCTAAACTCGCCCTTTGGCACCTCTCTTTTAATCGCGTAGCAAAACTCAGCCTTAAAAAAGATGAGGCACAATTCGCCAAATTCGCTGATACCAGAGATAAACTCTTGCACCAAAGCCCCATTTTCATACTCTTTATCAAGCTCTTTAAGCTCAGTTAAGCGTTTGACTTTATAGCCACTTTGTCCGATTAAAGGTTTGATGATGAGTTCTTTTAGTCCGGTGTTTTGCTTAAAGGCTTGAATTTGTTCTTGCCAAAAGAGCTTTTCATCTTCAAGTAAAAATAAGCTTTTTGGTAAAGACAAAGCATTATCTTGCAAGCTTTTAAGGTAAATTTTGTTTAAATTTGTCTTGATGAGTGAAAGTTCATTTTGCATATAAATTTTCTTTTGCTCGCAAGTCTTTAAAAAGCTTAAAAAAGCTTTAAAATCAAGACTATAATCCCACACCGCCAAAGGTAAAAGCACACTTTTTTCATCTAATCTTGCAAAGTCAAGCTTCTGCCAAGCTTCAAGCCTAGCCTTAAAGCCTAAATTTACAAGATAAGCTTGCAAGCCTTGCAAGGCAGCATTACCCTGCTCATAGGCTTTGCAAGTTAGTATTACAAAATCATTCTTTGATTTGCTTAGCATACTTTTCAAGTCTGCCTTTATTTTCGCTGGCTCTTTTTTCAAGTTTTGGGATAGCAAGTCTTACTTTTTCTAAATTTGTAGCTTTTCCAACTTGAATTATACCCATCATATTCATGATCTTGTGCGGTGGGCATTCATAGATATATACGCCTTCCTTGTCAAAGCTAAAAGTTGCTTTTTCATCAAGCTTACTTTCAAATTTGCTTGCTCCTTCAGGGATCACTACACTTTTTGCCCAATGGGTTTTATGTGTTGGCACGAAAGTTACACTATCGCCTGGCTCAATCTGTAAAAAACCAGGCTCAAAAACCATAGTTCCTTCACTATTAACATCAAGCATTTTTACCTCATGATTTTTAGCATTTGCACCAAGACAAAGCACCGCTACTGCTGATAAAGCAAGTAAGTATTTTTTCATTTTTTCTCCTTTTAAAATGTGTTTAAATCGCTGCTTTAGCAAGCACTATAGGCTTACCATCATCATCTTTAAAAATATCAGCTCTTACGCGATAAATAGGCTCTATAATATCGCGTTTAAGCACCTCTTTTGCCTCGCCTTTTGCCCTAATCTTTGCATCATGCAAGATTAAAATTTCATCAGCAAACTGCGCAGCTAGGGAAAGATCATGCAAAATCATAATAGTTAAAAGCCCCTTTTCATAAGTGCTTTTTCTCACACTTTCAAGCAAAACACATTGATGATGCATATCAAGCGCAGATACAGGCTCATCTAAAAGCAAAATTTCAGGACTTTTAATCAAAACAGAAGCAAACATCACCATTTGTCTTTGTCCCCCACTTAAATTTAAAATATCCTTATCAGCAAGGTGCAAAATCCCAAGACCATCCATGATCTCAAGAGCTTTTCTTATCTGCTCGTCACTCAAAACCATACCCAAACTATCAAGCAAGCCCAAAAGCACCACCTCTAAAGCACTCAAACTTGCATCAACACTACTATCTTGAGGCATATAAGCGATTTTTTTCTTCCAAGCAAAATGATTTGAAAAACTTAAAATTTCATCTTTAAATGAAATTTTACCCTTAAAAGAAAGCTCAGCAAAAAGTGTTGATAAAAGCGAGCTTTTACCAGCTCCATTTGGTCCAAGTATGGCATAAACCTTACCCCTTTGAAACTCAGCACAAAGCTTATCAGCTACGCATAGTGTTCCTCTGTGAATACTTAAATCTTCAAGCCTTAACATAAACCCTTCCTTTTTGAAAGTATGATCCAAAAGAAAAATGGCACGCCCACAAAAGAAGTAACTATACCCACAGGAAATAAAGCCCCCGGGATAATCACCTTAGAAAGCACCGAAGCTATACTTAAAAAAGCTGCCCCACAAAACATAGAAACAGGCAAGAAAAAGCGTTGATCTTCCCCAACTAAAGTGCGCGCTATATGAGGTGCAACAAGCCCTATAAAGCCAATAACCCCAACAAAAGAAATGGCAGTAGCTGTCATCACAGAGACAAAAAAGAGGGTGCGAAGTCTAAGAGTGTTTAAATTTACACCCATAGCCTTAGCCCTTTGCTCGCCTAGTCTAAGAGCAGTTAGCTTCCAGCTATCAAGAAGTAAAAAGCTTATGCAAAAAGCTGATATGATAGCTACCACAGGTAAATTTGTCCAATTTGACTTTTGCAAAGAGCCAAAGAGCCAAAAAAGTATGAGCTGAGAAATTTCAGGGCTTGAGAGAAACTGCACCAAAGAAAGCATGGATTGAAACAAAAACAAAAGTGCAATACCTACAAGCACAAGGGTTGATGAATCAAACCTTCTTAAACTTGCAAAACCAAAAAGCACACAAGCACTCAGCATAGTCATGATAAAAGCTCCCACAGGCACAGCCCAAAGCAAAGATATATCAGCTGTTCCAAAAGCGATCACCAAAGAAGCTCCAAAGCCAGCAGCTGCTGCTAGTCCTAAGGTATAAGGACTTGCCATGGGATTGTTAAGCAAGGTTTGAATTTCAGCCCCGCCAACCCCAAGTGCAGCTCCAACAACCAAAGCCATCAAAGCAATAGGAAGCCTTAAATCCCACACTATAGCCATAGTCGTGCTATCAATTTCTTCTTGAGTAAATTGAGCAAATATAGCCTCTACAACCTCGCCTGGCTTTAGCCAAGCTGGACCAGTAGCTATATCAAACACCATAGAAATAAAGGCTATGATTAAAAAGCCAAGTATAATATAAAATCTTTTAAGCTCTCTTTTTCGGTGAGCTTTTAGGCTTTTTGCTATGTGTTCATCTTTACTAGTTTTCATTTAGCAATGCCTCCTATATAATAAGTTCCTTCTGGCATAAAAGGCATAAAAAGTGTATGAAAGTCTTCATAAGTTTTGTTTGGATCTATATCCTTAAAAAGCTGTGGATAAAGCATTTTAGCGATAAACTCAACTGAGGCTATATCAGCCATAGTCGTTGAGGCTCTGTGATAAGCTGCAAACAATCTTTCATTTTTCACCGCCTTTAAATCCGCCCAGCCAATGCGCTCTTTAAAATGAAGCAAACGTCTTAAAGCCTCACTTTCTTCTATATGAACGCCCATAACCATAGCTTCTTTATTAGTGTGAAGCTCTCTTTCTCTTCCGGTAATGATGATTACATCAGGATTTGAAGCGATGATTTGCTCGTTATTAATCACTGCCCATTTTTGCACTAAATTACGAGCTATATTATCCCCTCCAGCTAAGTTTATCAAAGCACCCCACATATCATTTCCAAAAGTAAAGCTAAGCTCACTTGCTCCTTTGTTGCCAAATTCTATATAAATTTTAGGCTTTTTAAGTCCAGCTTTAGCAATGCGACTTTGCACCTCATCAAGCCTTGTTTTATAAAAGGCATTGATCTGCTTTGCTCTTTGTTCTTGATCTAAAATCAAGCCTAAAATTTCAGTGCTTTTAGCGTGCTGATCGTAACTTTCTTTATTATAAGAAAGCACGATTACAGGGATATTTTGCTTTTCAAGTAAGGGTAAATGCTCCTTGATAAGCTCATATTGCCAATCAGCTATGATAAAAAGATCAGGCTTTAAGGCTAGAAGCTTTTCTATGCTAAAAGTGCCAAATTGAGGATCGCCTACATCTGCAAGCTTTTCAAGGCGAGGGATAATGCTTTTATAAGCCTCATAATTTTCGCTCATATACACCGCCCAAGCATCTTTTACAAAGCCAACAACCCTATCAAAAGCTTCTTTTTTACCAACAGCTAAAAAATCAGTATAATAAAAGC
The DNA here is from genome assembly GCF_005406235.1 of Campylobacter sp. MIT 12-5580. Lineage (NCBI taxonomy): Bacteria > Pseudomonadati > Campylobacterota > Epsilonproteobacteria > Campylobacterales > Campylobacteraceae > Campylobacter > Campylobacter sp. MIT 12-5580. The sequence continues at coordinate 48,544 of NZ_NXLK01000003.1, read as the reverse complement.
CTAAAACCATGCGTTTAGCAGGCAAGTTAATACGCACTTGCCTGTCTAAAATATCCTCAATCACAAGCTCTTTAGCCTGCAAAGAAAAAGCTAAAGCTAAAAAGCAAAGAAAAAACTTCATTCTTACTCGCTTGCTTTAAGTATGAAAGTTCCTTCAGGTACTATAGGTAAGTATTTTTTATGAAAATCAACATAGGTTTTAAGTGGATCTATGTCTTTAAAAAGCTCTGGATACATAACCTTTGCAAGATATTGTATCATACTTGCATCAGCTAAGGTTCTGCTTGCTCCCATGTAAAGTCCATATAAGCGGTGATTTTTTATAGCTGGTAAAGCACTCCAACCTGGACGCTTTTTATACGCATCAAGTCTTTTTAAGGCTTCTTTTTCATCAATATGAATTCCCATAACCATAGCTTCTTTATTTTTCTTAAGCTCTGTTTCACGTCCTGCGATCATGATAACATCAGGTTTTGCAACTAAAATTTGTTCTGGATTGATAGGTGCCCACTGAGCCACAAAAGGTGCAGCTATGTTTTCTCCACCAGCTAAGTCAATGAGTGAGCCCCACATATCCTTACCATAAGTAATACCAGCCTCACCTGGTCCTTTGTTACCAAACTCAATATAAATCTTTTGTTTTTTTGGCTTTGCTTTAGCTATACGATCGCTTACATCTTTAGCTATACCTTCATACCATTTTACAAGCTCTTCAGCTCTTTTTTCCTCGCCTGTAATTTGTCCTAATATCCTTGTGCTTTGTGCGTGAAGCTCAACTTTTTCGCGGTTATAATCAAGCACAACGATAGGAATACCAGCTTCAATAACAGGCTCTAGATCAAATTCCAAAATCTGCCATTGCCACGCACCCAAGATAAGCAAGTCTGGCTTTAAAGAAAGCACCTTTTCAACGCTAAAAGTGCCAACCTCAGCTTCACCAAAATCCTCAAGTTTAGTAAGTTTTGGCACAGCCTTGCTATACACTTCCCAGCTTGACGGCGTCCAATCCGTCCAAACAGCTTTTGAAAAACCTACAACATTGTCAAGTGCCTTAACCCCACCAACGGCTAAAAAGTCAGTATAATAAAAGCCTAAAGCTATACGTTTTGCAGGTAAATTAACCTTCACTTCTCTGCCTAAAACATCTTTAATCACCACTTCTTTTGCATGTGCGCCTAAGGCAAAAATGCCTAGAAACACGAAAAGAAACGCTAAGAAAGATTTTTTCATTGTTGCTCCTTGTGAGAAAATTAAAATGGCGATTATAGTAAATTTTTCTTTAATGCAAGCTGAATAAGAATTATTATCAAAATATATAATTTTTGATAATCAAAAAATTAAGAAAAATAGGATTTGAAACTTGTATTAAATTCACCCTTAATTCACTTTTTAAGATTAAAATTATATTTTTGAATTTTGATAAAAGGTTTTTAGTTTGAATTTTTTGTTGCAATTGAAATCAAGATTATTTACCCATAAAATGCTTATTTTAGCAAGCGTTGCGTTGATATTTATCGTTTTGATTGTGTATTATTTCTTTTTCTATAATACAAATACAAACTCTTATATCACTCAAGCTGTGAGCAGAACCAACATAGAACAAAGCATAGAAGCAGTAGGCGAGGTATATGCTAAAGAACAAGTTGATGTGGGCGCTCAAGTAAGCGGGCAGATTATCAAACTTTATGTAGATATTGGCGATAGGGTTAAAGTTGGGGATTTGATCGCTCAAATTGATAAGGACAAGCAGCAAAATGAGCTTGATATTACTAAAGCTCAACTTGAAAGCGCAAAAGCAAATTTAGAAAGCAAAAAAGTTGCCCTTGAAATTGCTGATAATCAATACAAAAGAGAGCAAAAGCTTTATGAAAGCAAAGCAACCTCTCTTGAAAGCCTAGAAAGCCTAAAAAATAATTTTTATACTCTAAAAGCAAATGTTGCAGAGCTTGAGGCTCAAGTTGTCCAGCTTGAAATCAGCCTTAAAAACGCCCAAAAAGATTTAGGCTACACCACTATAACAGCCCCAATAAGTGGCATTATCATCAATGTTGCTGTTGATGAAGGACAAACGGTTAATGCTAATCAAAACACCCCAACCATAGTAAAAATCGCAAATTTAGATGAAATGGAAGTACGTATGGAAATCGCTGAAGCTGATGTAAGTAAGATCAAAGTCGGCACAGCTGTAAAATTTGCCACCCTAAACGATCCAGATACCAAATACGACGCAAAGATAGCCAGCATAGATCCAGCAAATACCACGCAAAGTGATGCTACAAGTGGGGCAAGCTCAAGTTCTAGCTCAACAAGCTCAAGTTCAGCAATTTATTATTATGCTCGTTTTTTTGTGAAAAATAAAGATAATTTTTTACGCATAGGGATGAGCTTAGAAAATGAAATCATCGTCGCAAGTGCTTCAAATGTCGTTGCCATACCAACTTATGCTATACAAAGCGATCAAAAGGGGTATTATGCCTTAGTGCTTGAAAATAAAAATCCTACAAAACGCTATATAAAACTTGGCATTAAAGATAGTTTAAATACCCAAATCACAGAAGGTTTAAGCGAAAATGATATCTTAATCGTAGGGGATTTAAATGCTAAAAGCAACTCAAGCATAAGAATGGGTCCTCGCTAAGATGATCAGTCTTGAAAATATCTATAAGCAAATCGGACAAACATCGATTTTACAAGGCATAAATCTACACATTGAAAAAGGCGAATTTGTCGCTATTATAGGACAAAGTGGAAGTGGTAAAACTTCGCTTTTAAATATCATTGGCACGCTTGATGAGCCAAGTTCTGGTTTTTATCGTTTTCAAGATTATGAAGTAACGATGATGAGTAAAGATGAAAAAGCAAGATTAAGACGCGAAAAGATAGGCTTTATCTTTCAACGTTACAATCTTTTAAGTCTGCTTAGCGCCAAAGAAAATGTTGCTTTACCGGCTGTATATGCAGGCAAAAGCACAGAATCAAGAAATACAAGAGCAAAAGAGCTTTTAAAAGAACTTGAGCTTGATCACAAACTTGATTCTAAGCCAAATGAACTAAGCGGCGGACAGCAACAAAGAGTAAGTATAGCAAGAGCGTTGATGAATGGAGGAGAACTTATCTTAGCTGATGAACCAACCGGGGCGCTAGATAGCAAAAGTGGCGTGATGGTGCTTGAAATTTTAAAAGAGCTTAATGCCAAAGGACACACCATAATCCTTGTAACACACGATCCAAGTATAGCCGCACAAGCAAAAAGAATCATAGAAATCAAAGATGGACAAATCATCAAAGACAGCCAAAATAGCGCTCAAATAGTCCAAAATAAAGATTTAAATTCATCAAAAACCATCTCAAAAGTAAGCATAAAAGCAATGCCTAGTGAAAGAAAAACTTATAATTTGCTTAAAAATCAGCTTTTTGAATGCTTTAAAATCGCTTATTCATCAATCATCGCTCACAAACTCCGCTCGCTTTTAACCATGCTTGGTATCATCATAGGTATAGCCTCAGTTGTTTGCGTTGTTGCACTTGGGCTTGGCTCTCAAGAGCAAGTTTTAGCTTCCATTTCAAGACTTGGGACAAATACTATAGAAATCAGAGCTGGTAGGGGTTTTGGCGATATTCGTTCGGGTAAAACAAGACTCAATTTAAGCGATGTAAGCACATTAAGAAGCCTTCCTTATCTTGAAGCTGTTGAGCCTCAAGATGATACGAGCGGAACTATAGTATATAAAAATATAATGCTTAATGCTAGAGCTGAGGGCGTGGGGATAAATGAATTTAGCATAAAAGGCTATGAGCTTGAGCTTGGGCGGATTTTAAATGAGCATGATATAGCCACAAGTGCGAATGTTGCTGTGATCGATCATAATGGACGCAATGCTTTGTTTAAGGATATGGCTGTAGATGAAATTCTAGGCAAGGTGTTTATCTTTGCTAATAAAGCTTTTAAGGTTATTGGGGTGTTGAAAAAGGACCCTAACCGAAGGGCTGAGGATACAACTATACGAATTTATATGCCTTTTTCAACGCTGATGAATAAGCTTACTGGAGATAAATTGCTTGATGAAATCGTGGCTAAAGTCAAAGATGATGCTTCCCCAAGCGTGGCTGAACAAGCTATCATCAGGGCTTTAGAGATTAAAAGAGGGCAAAAAGACTTTTTTACTATCAATTCAGATGCCATTCGTCAAAGCATAGAAGAAAATACAAGAACAATGACGATTTTAATCACTTCAATTGCTCTTATTGCTCTAATCGTTGGTGGCATAGGAGTGATGAATATCATGCTTGTTTCAGTAAGTGAGCGCACAAGAGAGATTGGTATAAGAATGGCAATAGGAGCTCGAAAAGAAGATATTTTGATGCAATTTTTAATCGAAGCGATTATGATATGCTGCTTAGGAGCTGTGCTTGGAATTTTACTTTCTTTTGCTGTGGTGCAAGCTTTTAATATACTAAGTCCTGATTTTAAGATGATTGTTTCAATTTCTTCAGTATTTTTAGGACTTTTAAGCTCGGTATTTATAGGCGTTGTTTTTGGCTTTTTTCCAGCTAAAAATGCAGCGAATTTAAATCCTATCAATGCCTTATCAAAGGAATAAAATGAAAATTTTATATGCTTTTATCTTAAGCTTTTTTTTCTTAGCCTGCTCTCACACAAAAGAGTTAAATCTCAAGCAACACGAGCTTAGCCAAAGCGAGCAAAGAACACTAAAAATCAATGAAAATTGGTGGCAAGAGTATGAAAATCAAAAGCTAAATGCTCTTATGCAAGCTATGCTTGAAAACAACAGCGAGCTTAATGTCGCAAGGATAAATCTACTCAGTGCTATTGCAAGATATGATTTGATTAATTTTGATCTTTATCCTACTTTAAGTGGAAATTTAGGAGCAAGCGTAGCAAGGGACTTAAACTTAGGCACAAATTCGCAAAATTTTTCAAATGCTTTGAATTTAAGTTATGAGCTTGATATTTATGGCAAAATTTATGATGAGCGAAAGTCAAGCGAGTTTAGTGTAAAAGCAAGCGAGTTTGATCTTGAAAGTTTAAAATTAAGCCTTATTAACTCAAGCATCGATAATATCTTTGATTTGGCATATTTTAACGATGTGGAAAGCCTTTTAAGCGAGCATTTAAGCAACCTAGAACAGATGAAAGAAATTTATACCTTAAAATACGAACTTGGAAAGATAGAAGAGCTTGACTTACTCAATATCGAGCAAAGCTTGCTTAATGCAAAGCAAAATTTACTTAGCAACGCCCAAAATAAAGAACTTACGATTAAAAATCTTAAAGACTTACTTGGGGCAAAGCAAAATTTTACGCTTATAAGTTCTTTTGATACGCTTAAATTGGCTGATTTTAAGGATTTGAGTTTAAATTTTGATCTGCCTTTAGCTCTTTTTGCACACAGACCGGATATAAAATCAAAAGCAAGCTCACTTCAAGGGGCTTTTTTAGACATTAGCGTGGCTGAAAAATCAATGTTTCCAAGCATAAACTTAGGCTCAAGTCTAAGTGGGGGCAATGAAAACTTAAGCCAAAGCTTTAAACTGCTTACTTTAGGTGGAAATTTACAGATTAGCTTACCTTTTTTAGACTACGGGCGAGTAAAGCAAAATATCAAAATTTCAAGCCTTGCGTATGAAGCTTTAAGACTTGAATACGAGCAAAGCTTACAAACTGCTATCAATGAGTTTTATTTATGTTATAAAGACTATGAATTTTATAACAAACTCTTAGCAAATATCAAACTCATCAATAAAAAACAAGAACAAATCACCCTTGCATACGCACAAAAATACGATCTTGGCAAAAGCGAACTTAAAGACTATCTTGATGCTAAAAATAGCCTTATCAGCTCGGCTCAAGAGCTTTTACGATCAAGGCTAAATGTCTTAAAAACAACAAATTTGTATTATAAAATCACCACTGCAAAGTTAGAAAATTAAAATTTTGCATTTATAAAAAACTTTAAAGAAAATATAAGAAAAAGAAGCTCTAAAATTACAAAATCCCATAAAACCTGCCTGTTTATCTTATAAGACAGTGCAAATAATAAAAAAATTGAAAAATTTATTCTAAAAAATAGTATAATCCTTTCTGTTTTAAAAGGATAAACTGTGCTAATTTTTAATCCATTATTTACTATACTTGCGTTACTTATGGGTGGCTATGTCGCTAAACGCTTGGGTGTGCTTAAAGCAAAGCAATCTCGGGCTTTTTTGGATTTTACCATTACTTTTGCTTTGCCTTGTTTAATATTTGATAGAGCTTACCATTTGAATTTCGTTCTTTCTTTGATCTTTTATATAGGCTTGGGACTTTTTTCTTGTATCTTAGCTGGTTTATTATGTGTTGTGCTAGGTTTTTGGTGCAAATTTTCAAAAGCAACTTTAGTAAGTATGTTTTTACTTGCTTCTTTTGGAAATACTTTATTTATAGGAATTCCTATCATTTCAACCTTTTATAAAGAAGAACAATTTATAGGCGAGATTATACTTTATGATGCCTTAGCTACTGCTTTACCTATGGCACTTTTTGCACCTTTTATCATTGCACTAGCAAGTGATGAAAAAGTGAGTTTTACACAAAATTTAAAAAAAGTCTTTCTTTTTCCGCCTTTTATCGCTTTAGCACTTGGCTTTTGCCTCAAAATTATGCCTTTGCCAAGTTTTATTTTTGAGCCTATTAGGGTTTTTGGTAATGCTGCTACGCCTGTAGCTTTATTTGCCATAGGTTTGGGGCTGGGTTTTAACTCGATTAAATCAAGTATCAAAAGCACACTTTTAGTTTTGAGCGCGAAAATGCTTTTTGCTCCATTGATTTTTATATGCTTAGCTCTTGTGTTTGATTTGGAATTTAAGCCTTCTTTAATCGTTGCGATCTTTGAATCAGCTATGCCGACAATGACTTTAGCTGGTATTTTGATCATTAAAGCCAAGCTTGATAGCAATCTAGCTATTAGCACGCTTGCTTTTGGTGTGATTTTTGCTTTTCTTTCTATGCCATTTTTACTTTTTATTTTTGCATATTTGGGTGTAAAAATATAGTTCGAAAACTAAATTGAAAGATTTTTATGAGCCTTTGTCCTATTTTATAAGACTTTGTTTGCGTTTCTTTTAAGCCTTGTTCAAAGTCTTCATATTCACTTAGTTTAGGCAGCTTTGCATTTGCATTTTGTTGAAGCTCTTGCTCGTAAATTTTTCGCTCTTTTTTATGTTGAAAAAGTATGTATAAAAGCACAAAAGACACAAAAGGCATTTGAAGCCAGCCAAAAAAGCTTCTGTGAAGCCTTATAACTGCGTAACCAAGCTTATAAGAAAGATGGAAACGAAATCTTTCTTTACTTTGGGTATTCAAAGCGACAATACCGCCAGTATAAGCACTTCCGCCAAGTTTAAGCCATTTCTCATAATACTGCCACCATAAAGTCCAAGTTTTTTTACATAAGGCATTATTCCAAAAGCGGTTTTTACTCCCATAAGCATGAATGATAGATGAGTTTCTGCTTGCTCTGTAAAAAATTTGCCCTGAATATTTGTTTTTATTTAGCATTTTAACCTTAAGCTTGTTTTTGTATATAAGCATAGAAAAGGCAACTTGATCGTTAAAATCCTCTGTTTCATGATGTTTGGCGATGATTTTATAAAAATGTTCGTAGAGTTTTTTAGGATTTTTAAGCCCATCATTAAAGCTTAAAATAGGGGTGCGAAAGATAAAATACTCTTTTAAATTTTCATCTTTAAAGGTATTTAATCCTCTATCTGCTGCAAGTGGCAATCTAAGCTTAAAAAGCTCACTAATATCTTTAAGTATTAAACAATCAAAGTCAAGATAGACTATGTTTTTACATTCATCAAGTAAATTTAAGGCTTCAAATCTAGCAAAAGCCATATGAGTCCAACGTTTGATAAAAAATTGTTTAAAGCTAAAAGAAAGTGTTGGGGTATAAAGACGAAGTTTTGCTAAAAAATCTTGTTGAGTAAATGATATAAACTTAACGCAAAGCCCCCCCCCCAGTAGCTAAATTTAGCATAATTTGCTTATCCTTAGGGCTTAAATCATCACAAAGTATATAAAAAATATCAATCTTTCTTGGCATAATTTCTAAAAGATTAATCATCATCGTTCCAAGCGTAAAAGCACTATTTGCAGTTGCAGCAAGCAAAATACCTCTTTTGAATTTCATCTTTTTTCCTCCTTTTTTATCTTTGTTTGATGAGCTGGTAAATCAAAGCCTTGTCATTAGCAAAATACACACGAAAACGCAAGGGGATAAATTTAAGATAAGTTGTGCTTTGTGCTTGCAAGAGTTGCGTTTTTGTGGTGTGGCTTACTCTTACTTCAGCTTTTGAAAAGCACTCAAAAAGTCTTTCTTTGTGATTGTTTAAGAAACGAAGTTTTAGAGCTTTTGGCATCTCATCATCAATGACACCTAATGCTGTTTTTTGTAAAAAACTCAAATCATCTTCACTATAGCTAAGCTCGCATGCAAAGTCTTCATCTACAGCCTCACTTTGAGTCATGGCTGAAGATATGCTTTGGCTTTGATGATACAAGATAAGATCTTTGTTGCTTAGCTCAGCCCAAAAGATAAACTCATCTTGGGCGCTAAGACTAAGCAAAGCAAAGATTAATACGCAAATAATTCTTTCCACTTATCAGCGTCTATTTTCAGTTCCATATTTACTCTGTAAAGCCCTTGATTAAAGCTTTCATCGATAATGCTTGCATTTTTAATCAAGCCATTTACTTGAGCTGTGATGGTTGAGCTTCCAAGCATAGCATCTTTTACGGTATCTTTGCCATTGATTTTCACACCATAAAGTTTGCTTGCAAGCTGACGATATGCATCAGTTACAGCTGCTCTTTTAGCCAGCGCAAGAGCTTGGGCTGATGAAACGGTATTTAAAGGAGCTATACCCTCACCTACCGAGCTAAAGCTAAGTTCATTTTCTGAGTTATCCAAAGCCAGCATTTTTTCTTGCTGAATAATAGATCTGACATCATCTTTATCAACTTTTTGCACGATAATATCTTTTGAGCTCGTGCTTGTTGTTTGATTTGTCGCAGGGCTTGATCCTATAGGATTTGCCAAATTTGCTGGAGCAAGTGGATTGCTACTATTGGTGGATCTAGGAGCCACAACACAAGCCGTAATCATTAAAGCTACAAAGAGCGTTAAAGCGGTATTCTTCATTTTTCAACCTTCAAAATATTTTTGCACTAAAGCTAAAGCAAAAAGCGTTCCAATTTTATTCAAGCAAGTCAGTATTTTCACTTTCACCCTCATCATTACCTTCTTCTTTAGGGCATTTAGCTATGCTTAAAACCTCATCATTTTCAACATTTACAACTATAACACCACTTGTATTGCGTCCAGCTTTGCGTATGCTTTGCATATCAACCCTTATCATCTTACCAGAGCTTGTAAGAGCCATTAAATCCATACTTTCATCAACGATAACAACGCTGATTAAATCCTTGGTTTTATCAGTAAGCTTCATACAAATCACGCCTTTTCCACCGCGATTTATAAGGCGGTATTCACCAGCATTAGTCCTTTTACCTATACCTTTAGCACTTAAGCTTAAAATTTCTTGCTCGTCATTTTCTATGAAAACAGCTCCGACAAGCTCATCATCTTTTTCTTTAAATTTAATCGCTGTTACGCCTCTAGCAACGCGTCCAATTTCACGCACCTTAGCAAGTTTAAATTTGATACACATACCCTTTTTAGTAACTGCAAAGAGCATTTTGCCCGGTTTTTCATCATTTGTTTCGCTTGTTTCTTCACTTAAGCTTTCATCTGTAATTTCAGCTAAATTTTCCTCACTTGTTTCGCCTAAATCAGTCTTGAAAAGTTCATTTTCATCGCGTTCTACGATGATAGCAGTTACTAATTCATCATTTTCATCAAGATTTATCGCTCTTACTCCAACACTTCTTATATTTTGATATTCGCTTAAGTTTGTGCGTTTAACAAGTCCGTTTTTAGTAAAGAAACATAAGGATTTATTCACATCAAAATCACTTGTTGGTATAATGGCTTTGATCTTCTCATCAGCTTGTAAGTTGATAAGATTTACCACAGCCTTACCTTTTGCAGTGCGGCTGCCTTCTGGAATTTTATACACTTTTAGCCAGTAAAGCTGTCCGCGATCTGTTACAAACATCAAGGTATCGTGAGTGTTTGCAGTAAAAAAGCTTTCTATAAAATCATCATCATAAGTTGTTACTGCGACTTTACCTTTGCCACCTCTTTTTTGCTTTTCATAAGCTTTGCTTGGCACGCGTTTGATATAACCTCTATGCGTGATGGTTACGACCATATTTTCATTTGGGATCAAATCCTCTATATCTATATCATCATAATCTTCTACAATTTCAGTTATACGAGGCACATTAAATTTAGCCTTGATCTCCTTAAGCTCTTCTTTGATAAGCTCTTCAAGCTTTTCTTCGCTCTTAAGCAAGCCTTCAAGCTTAGCGATCTCAGCCATAAGTTCTTTAAGCTCATTTTCAAGTTTTTCTCTTTCAAGCCCAGTTAAACGACCTAATTTCATATCTAAAATGGCATTAGCTTGCAATTCACTCAAGCCAAACTCATTCATAAGTCCTGCTTTAGCCACAGCATTATCAGCACTTGCTTTGATTAAAGCAATGACTCTATCTATATCATCAAGAGCGATTTTAAGCCCTTCTAAGATATGAGCCCTTGCTCTTGCTTTTTGAAGCTCAAAGATAGTTCTGCGTATGATAACTGTTTTTCGGTGATTTAAAAATAAATTCAAAAGCTCAATGAGTGAAAAAATCTTTGGTTCTTTATTGTGTATGGCAAGCATAATGATACCAAAAGTGCTTTCCATAGTGGTGGATTTAAAAAGATTATTGAGCACTATCTCACTCATCGCATCTCTTTTAAGCTCGATGACTACACGAATGCCTTCTCTATCGCTTTCATCTCTTACCTCAGCTATGCCCTCGATTTGCTTTTCTTTCACAAGTTCATCGATTTGTTCTATAAGGCGAGCTTTGTTCGTTTGATAAGGCAGTTCATCAATGACGATAACATCTTTATTTGCTTTTTTTTCTATATGCGTTTTTGCACGCACCTTTACCCTGCCCCGCCCTGTTTTATAAGCTTCTATAATGCCTTTTTTACCATAAATAATACCAGCAGTTGGAAAATCTGGTCCTTTGATAAAAGTCATGATTTCTTCAAGGCCTGCTTCTTTGTTTTCAATCAAATATAAAAGCCCATCGATAAGCTCATTTAAGCTGTGAGGTGGTATATTTGTTGCCATACCTACAGCTATACCGCTTGAACCATTTAAAAGTAAATTTGGCACACGAGAAGGTAGGACATCTGGTTCTTTTTCTGAATCATCATAATTTGGCACAAAATCAACCGTATCTTTATCAATATCTTGTAAAAGCTCGTGTGCAAGATTACTCATCTTTGCTTCTGTATAACGCATAGCCGCAGCCCCATCACCATCAATAGAGCCAAAATTACCCTGCCCTGTGATACTTGGATAACGCATAGAAAAGCTTTGAGCCATACGCACAAGCGCGTCATACACAGCCGTATCACCATGCGGATGATAGCGTCCTATAACAGCACCAACTATACGAGCAGATTTTACAAAGGTAGTGCGACTTTTGCTTTCATCATTATTCATCGCATATAATATACGTCTATGCACAGGCTTAAGTCCGTCCCTTGCATCTGGCAAAGCACGTCCTATAATAACGCTCATAGAATAATCTAAATAGCTCGATTTTATGGAGTTTTCAATATCCACAACCTGAATGTCATTGTCAAAAATGTTCTTCATCTTGTTTTTCCCTTGAAATAAAAGCTAAATTATAGCAAATTATTCTTTTGCATTAGCTAAAACTAAAGCAAAAAGCACTCGAATTTTATGATTTTGCAAAACTTTTTTAGCCTCAAGCAAGCTTGATCCTGAAGTAATAATATCATCGATTAAGATAACACTTGAATTTATAGGCTTTAAAAGCTTGTAATTTCTTTTATTTTTTTGACGAAAACTCAAACTTTTTCCTGAATATTTTAAAGTGTTTTGAGCGTGCAAGGTATGAAATTGAACGTTGATATTTTTACTTTTTACATATCTTGCAAGCAAAGCAGAATGCGAATATAAAGAGTTTTCAACCCTATCATCAAGAGGAATGGCTGTGATTTTTTCCCCACTTTGAAAGTTAAAAAAATCTTTAAATTTAGCAAAAGAAAGCTTAGCTAAAGTATTTAATATAAAATAACCATAAAATTTATGCTTGGAGTGCAAAAGATGCTTGATCTCGCTGTATTTGTAAAAATAATACACCTTAAAATCCTCATCAAGCTTTCTCACCCCAAGGCTAAGCTCACTTAGCTCTTCTAAGCAATGCTCACAAAAGCCAAGCAAGCAAAAACTGCCGCAGTTATAGCATTTCAAAATGCAGAGATAAGCTCGGCAGTTTTGTTTGCCATCTGCTTAATCAGCAAAAAGGTATAAAATGAAATTTCTCTTGCGTCGCTAAAGCCCATTACATCTTGCTTTGTGCGAACTACAAACTGCTTATTCATATTGATATTTTTTAAGGTTAGCCTTCCTGATATATTTGAGTGAAGCCCTGTAGCATCAAGCTTTGAATTAAAGTCGATAAAAGAAAGATCAAGCCTTAACACATAAGGCGAATTATTAATCCCCTCAACAACGATAATGCCTCTTGCTTCAAGCTCTTGCTTTAAGAAAACATAAAAAGCGACATTAAACTGCTCGTTGATAAAATATCTATCATTGCCAGCAAAAAAAAGCTTTTTTTCTTCACTTAGATCATCGATTCTATGAAAATATACCTTTTTTAAAGCTGAGCTTGGATCAAGGGTGCGTTTGTCCGCACAACACTGAAGCCCTATATCGCTGATATAAAGCAAACCTTTAATCTTTGCTTCAAAACCTTGAGCAGTATCACAACGATAGCAAGGCTGTTGTTTTGATAAATCACTTGCCTTTTGAAGCGTAGTTTGAGCTGGAGCACACGCTATGAAAAATAAGGCTAATGCTGAAAATACAAACACTTTAAACATTTATTCTCCTTTTTTTAAATCATTAAATAATTTGAGTATTTTATTCAAAATTGGGCTAAAATTCAAGCTTTTTTATCAAAGTTGTTTGCAAAAATGTGAAATTTACATTTTTTCTTACACTTTTTTAAGCCAAAAAGAACAACAAAGCTTATTCTTAAGCTATAATAAAAACAGAATTTAAAAATAGGAGAAAAAAATGTCTAAACAAATGAAAATTGCTATTTTTGTAATTGATGTTATTTTATTTGCATGTTTGCTCGCCTTTTTGCCCTTTGATGAAAAGGTAAATAAAGGCTTAGCCATACTTGTTTTTGTTGCTATTTTATGGCTTAGTGAGATTATCCATGTAACCGTAACAGCGATTTTAATCCCCATTTTAGCCGTTTTAACAGGACTTATGAGCGTGGAAAAGTCTTTAGTAAGCTTTGCTGATTCAAATATTTTTTTATTTTTTGGTGGCTTTGCTTTGGCTGCGACTATGCACTATCAAGAACTTGATAAGGTTATCGCTCAACGCGTTTTAAGACTTGCAAATGGCAAATTTGCACTTTCTATTTTTTATATATTTTCTACCACTGCCTTTTTATCAATGTGGATGAGTAATACCGCTACAGCAGCGATGATGCTTCCTCTTGCTATTGGTATGCTTTCACAAATTGACGCAACAAAAGAAAGAAATACTTATGTGTTTGTGCTTTTAGGAGTAGCGTATAGTGCAAGTATTGGTGGTATAGGCACGCTTGTTGGCACACCACCAAATGCGATAGTTGCTACTCAGCTTAATATTACTTTTGCCCAGTGGTTGCAATATGGTATTCCTATGGTTGTTATTTTAATGCCTTTGATGATTTTTGTGCTTTATATGACTTTTAAACCAAAGCTTGATCAACGTTTTAGCGTAGATGAAGAACTTATCCCTATGGATAAAAACAAATACATTACTCTAGCTATTTTTATCTTTATCGCTTTGTGCTGGGTATTTAGCTCATATATCTCGCCGCTTTTTGCTGCTCTTTTTGATGCAAAGAGTATTAAAAACTTTGATAGCATTATCGCTATACTTGCTGCTGTTTTAGTGTGTGCAAGTGGGGTGATTGATTGGAAGAGAGTGCAAAAAAACACTGATTGGGGTGTGCTTTTGCTCTTTGGAGGTGGTATAACTTTAAGCATTATCTTAAAAGATAGTGGAGCAAGTAAAGTAATGGCTGATGGCATAGTCTTGCTTATCAATGGGAAAAATATCTTTTTAATCGCCTTAATCGTTGGTGTATTTATCGTATTTTTAACCGAATTTACCTCAAACACAGCTTCAGCAGCCTTGCTTGTGCCGCTTTTCATCTCTATAGCTGATTCTTTGGGTGTGCCTGCACTTGGACTTGCGCTCATTATCGCCATAGGAGCAAGTTGTGCATTTATGCTTCCTGTTGCCACTCCGCCAAATGCCATAGTATATGGCACCGGACATATCAAACAACAAGAAATGGTAAAAGCTGGTATGCGCTTAAATGTGCTTTGCTCCATTATCATCGCCATAGCAGCATATTTGTTCTGGCTTTGAACTTTACTAACCTAGCTAAAGTAAAAACTTTGGCTAGGTAAAAACTTAAACCTTTAACTCCCTTTAAACAATGATTTAACAAAATAAAGTATCATTATAATAAAATTCAAACATAAGGAAAAAAGATGAAAAAATTCAAAGCTCTTTTACTTGTGGCATTTATGGCACTAAATGCTTTTGCTTTAAGTGAAGGTAAAGAATATGAAGTGTTAAAAACCCCCATTGCCAATGAACAAAACTCTGTCATAGAAGTGTTTAGCTTCTCTTGTATAGCCTGCTACACACACCACAAATTCAACACTCTAGCTAAGATAAAAGAAAAATTACCAAATTTAAACACCAAGCTTTATCCTGTAAAAGGCGGTCAGTTTAGCGAGGAATTTGCCCAACTTTACGCCTATGCACTTGCTAAAGATACTACAAATAAAAAAAATATTCTTGCTCATGACAGCCTCACCCACAAACTTAGC
Organism: Campylobacter sp. MIT 12-5580; assembly: GCF_005406235.1. Taxonomy (NCBI): domain Bacteria; kingdom Pseudomonadati; phylum Campylobacterota; class Epsilonproteobacteria; order Campylobacterales; family Campylobacteraceae; genus Campylobacter; species Campylobacter sp. MIT 12-5580. The sequence goes on along the minus strand of NZ_NXLK01000003.1, from coordinate 33,416 downwards.
GATGCGTATTATACTGCTCTTTTTGAAAGAAAGCAAAACTACGCAAACTCAGCGAGTTTTAGCGAGCTTGGACTTAAAACACTTGGTATTTCAAAGGCTGAATTAGAGCGATTCTTAGCAAGCGCTGAAGGACAAAAAGTCTATAATGAATTTGATAAAAGTTATGGAGCATTAAGTCAATACGGCGGCACACCAACCTTTATCGTTGGTGGCAAGTATATCATCAAAATGGCGGAGATTAAAGGTTTAGATGAACTGATCAAGGTTGTTGATGAACTTATCAAACAAAAATAAATCAAGCCAAGCCTTATGGCTCTGGCTTTTTAGCATTAGTTTGCTTTCTTTGCTTTATTCTCACTTTTTTTTACAGCATTATCTTTTTATGCAACCTTGCGAGCAATGTGTGTATGTGCGTTTTGCTTTTAGCGTAATTTTATGCGCGAGTATTGTGGGGTATTTTAAGCTTGGCTGGCTTAAAAGCGTGGCGTATGCTTTTGTATTTTGGGCGATTTTTCTAGGATTTAAGGCATGCTTGATGCTTTTGCATAGCTATGAAGCCATAAAAGCGAATAATCCTTTTGGTATAAATGCTTGTTCTAATACACCTCATTTTCCCTTTAAGCTTGCCTTGCATGAGCTTTTGCCTAGTCTTTTTGCTATTAGTGGAAGTTGTGGTTTTGATGCTCCAAGAGTGAGTCAAGACGCTCAGCTTAGCTTGGTGCAAGAGTTTTTTATCGGCACTTTAGAACATGGTTTTAGTGATGGCTTATATAGCAAAGGCTGGTATTTATTGCCCTCATTTGAGTTTGTCAATATGGCTACAGCTTGCATGCTTATCTTTGGCTTTTTTTTACTTCTTAGTTTGTATAGTTTTGTGCGTTTTGCACTCAAAGAATACAAATTTGGCTTGCTTACATTTTGTTTGACTATAAGCTTGATCTTTTTAGCATAGGATTCTTGGGATTAAAGGAGAAAGTTTGACAAGAATTTCATACTCTATAGTATGAAAAAAACTCGCCCACACTCTAGCATCATTAAATACACAAACTTCATCGCCCAAATCTTTGCACGAGAAACTATCCATTGACATACGTCCTAAAAGCTTTTCTCCATTTGCTAACTTTAACTCTCCTGTGCCATCAAAGCGAAAAAGCCCATCTGCATACCCCAAATCATAGGTGCTTATAGCGATATCTTTACTCGCACTAAAACGTCCGCCATAACCTACACTCTGTCCTTTTTGAAGCACTCTTGAGCTAAGTTTTTGTGCGTAAAGGCTTAATACTTTTTGTAAATTTGCGTTGTATTCACTATAGCCAAACTGAGCCAAACCAACACGGCATAACTCATCTTCATCAAGACTTTTACAACGAAGCAAAGCAGCAGAATTATGCGAATGAAAAAGCAAATTTGGGTTAAGTTTTTGCGCCTTTTCTTTAGCGAGTTGAAATTTTTGTTTTTGCACAAAAAAGCTTGAATCATATTCATCAGCCCCTGCAAAATGTGTAAAAATGCCCTCTACTTTCAAGCCCAAATCACACGCATTTTGATACACTTCTTCAAGCTCATCAAGACTAATGCCGTTTCTATGCATACCCGTATCAATCACAAGATGTAAGCTCGTGCCTTTTTTAAATTTATGCAAATCTTCTTTATCATTCAAAGCATAGATAAAATCAGTTCTTTCATCGCCGTTTGGACGATGAGAAAGTATAAGTATATGAGGAAAAAGCCCTTGAAGCTCAAGAGCTTCTTGTTGATTTTTAAGAGCGATAAAATTCACTCCCAAAGACTTTGCAATAGGAGCTAAAAGCTTCACTCCATGCCCATAAGCATTATTTTTAAAGACACAAATCAACCTATGAAAGCCACCTGCCTTTTTAGCAAGCAAAGCAAGATTATGTTCGTAAGCTTTTTGATCAAGCCTAATAAAAGCCATTATTGCTCTGCGATGATTTGCATTTTTCCGTTTTTAAGCTTTACATATAAAAGCTTATTGCCACGAAATTGATAACTTGGAGCGTAATAATCCTCATAAAAAGATATCCTAAAAAGCTTTTCGTTTTTGATATTTGGATATGGACTTATGCTAATCTTTGAAAATTTAATCGTTTTTCTTTCATTTTTAGAAAAAATAGCCCTTTTCATCGCTGCAAATTCGTTGAATTTTTTCTTATCAAAACGTCTAAAATCTTCCTCGTCATAAAAGCTAAGATAAGTTTTTGTATCACTAATCGTCCAGCTGTGCTTCCAAGCAAAAAGCGAAGCAAGCAAAGCAGCGATTTCATCAGTATTTGCTCTTACAACCTCTTTTTCTTCTGTCATAGCAAATACTTCTTTACGATTTTCAATGAGCTTTGTAAATTCTTTTAAAACATCATTATATAAAGCTATACAACCTCTTGTTTTATACTCATCAAGCCTTGATCCATCAAGCGGATAGCCATGTATCCATATACCCCCGCCTGTTTTTCCTTGCACTCTATCAAGTAAATTTGGATAAGTTGTTGCAAAGGCATAATGTCCATAATAAGTCGTTGGTGGTGTAAATTTCTTACCAAGCTCATAAAATCCTATAGGAGTTTTTAAATCCCCTTCGATTTCTTTATCGCCCATCAATCCGGTTAGGGTGTTTTTTTGATCAAATTCTTGAGTGAGTTTGCCGTCTTGATAGCGAAACACTTTAAAAGTTTTTTCTGTTTTGTTTGTAACAATGATAGTTGATTCTTCATCATAATAACCCAAAGACACATCTTTACCTTTAAGCTCTTCAGCCCAAAAATCCTTATTTGCAAGCTCCTTTTCAAGCTCTCTTCCAACAGCTTCTAAGCCTTCATTAAGATAAATTTTAGCCAAATTTGACGCCTCGCTTAAAGAAAACAAGCACAACATTATAGTGATAAATCTCAGCTTTAACACAAATCACCCTTTCGATAAGTTTTTGATGAATTTTCTAAAAGCAAAATTATACTATAAAATACTTAATTTTACTTATATTTTTGTATTTATTGCATTTATTATGCTAGAATTAAGGCTTTAGGATATATTTTTAAAGGATTAATGATGAAAAGGATTATTTTGGCTTTTTTAAGCTGTGTTATTTTAGGTTTTGCACACGAGCATATACATAGTAAAGATCAGGGCTTGATAAGTGATTTTGCGCTTAATAATGGCTCTATAATCATTGAGAACGCCTATATCTTGCAAACTCCGCCAAATAGAAAAAATACAGCTATTTTTTTAAGCATTTACAACAATACAGATAAAGATATCGCTTTGATCAAAGCCACAAGCAATCTCACACAAAAAGTTGAACTTCATACGCACGCGCATTCACATATGCAAGCTGTGGATAAGATCGTTATCAAAGCACATTCAAAAGCCACACTTCAAAGTGGAGGCGATCATATCATGCTTTTTGATACAAATGTTAATGAAAACACACAAACACATCTTGAGCTATATTTTGACAATAAAGAAAAAATAATACTTGAAAACCTACCAAGCAAAAGCCTTGTAACAAAGTGATGTATAAAAAAATTTTCTTTTTTGCCCTTATTTTGCTTGGCATTTTGGCATTTTTTGTCGTTTTAAACACCACTAAAACACAAGGTAAAAGAGAGCTTATTAGCGAGCTAAAACCTTTGGAATGTGATCTTAATGTCAAAGATTGTATGTTTGATTTTAAAGGTAAAAAAGTGCTGGTAAAAACAAGTCTTAAACCTCTTGTTTCTTTGCAAGAATTTGAACTTATACTTGAAAACTTGGGCGATTATAAAAAGCTTAATGCCCGAATTTATGGGCTAAATATGTATATGGGTGACATAGTGCCAAGCTTTGAAAAAATACACTCAAATTCTTATAAAGCAAATATAGTCTTAAGTGCTTGTGTGATCGATATTATGCGTTTTAGAATGGAATTTTTTGAGGGTGAAGAAAAGCTTGATTTTTATTTTGATTTTGATGTAAAAAGATGAGTTATGTTATGAAAAAGATAGGTTTTTTGATACTTTGTGTTGTGATTGTAAGTATTATTGGGTGTTTTGAGACTGAAAAAAAATACGATTTTTTACTTAATTCAGAGCAAGGTAAGGTAAGCTTAAAGGATTTTGAAGGTAAAAAACTTATCGTGTATTTTGGCTTTAGTTATTGTCCTGATGTGTGTCCAGCGACTCTAGCCCTTATATCAAATGAACTTAAAAAATTTAAAAACAATGAAATTTTCTTGCTTTTTATCTCGCTTGATCCGCAAAGAGACAAGGATATAAAAGCGACAAATGAATGGCTAAGATATTTTTATACGAATTCAACCACCTTGCTTGCACAAGATGAAAATGAGCTTGCAACACTTGCTCAAAACTACGGCGTGATTTATAAAAAAGTGCCACTTAAAGACTCTGCTTTAGAGTATTCTATAGCACATAGCAACGAATTATTTTTATTTGATAGCAAGGGTAAGCTTTTTCAAAGAATTTCAGATCTTAGTCAAAAAAGCCTACACAATGCTTTTGAGCGTTTTCTTATGCTAGATCAGCAAACAAATCAGTAGAAAGATACCTTTCTGCTGTATCATTAAGCATAGTTACGATAATCTTATCTGGGTGTGCTTGAGCGATTTTGCTCGCCACAAATACATTTGCCCCACTTGAAATTCCAACCATTAAGCCATTTTTTCTAGCCAAAGCTTTAGCTGTATTAATCGCATCTTCATTGCTGATAGTTTGTATCTCATCAATGACTTTTTGATTTAAAATTTCTGGGATAAAATTTGCTCCTATACCTTGAATTTTATGTCCGCCAGCCTGTCCTTTACTTAGAAGTGGTGAACTTTGAGGCTCTATGGCTACAATTTTTACTTTATCACCAAGCTTTTCTTTAAGCACTTCGCCCACGCCACTAATCGTGCCTGCAGTGCCAAAACCAGCGACAAAAAAGTCGATTTTTCCATCAAGATCGTTTAAAATTTCAAGAGCCGTGTTTTCTCTATGTGTGTTTTTATTAGCCAAATTTTCAAATTGACTTGGTATAAAAGAGTTTTTTATTTGCTCTTTTAAAGCCAAAGCTTTATTATATGCTCCTTTCATACCTTCACTAGCTGGTGTTAGCTCAAGTTTTGCACCAAAGAAAAGCATCATTTTTCTTCGTTCTATACTCATGGATTCTGGCATAGCAATGATGATTTTAAGCCCCAAATCAGCACAAATCATCGCCAAAGAAATTCCCATATTTCCGCTCGTGCATTCAATGATAGTTGTGTCTTTGTTGATCTTCCCTGTATCAAGAGCATTTTTAATCATCGCAAACGCAGCTCTATCTTTGATTGAATGACTCGGGTTTAAAAACTCACATTTGCCATATAAGTTTTCTCCAAAGCCCTTTAAGGCTATGAGTGGCGTCCTACCGATAAGTTCGGTAACATTTTGATATACTTTCAATACCAACTCCTTTTAATAAGATAAAATACCTTTGCATTTTACATACTAAAAGTTTAAAAAGAAATAAAACGAGATAAAAAAAGAGTGAAAAAAAGAAAATCAATACAAAAGGCTAGAAAAGCTCTAGCCTTTTTGGGCTAAAATTAAAAATTATTTTTTCTTTTTAGCTTTACCGCCAGCAACAGCTTCTTTAAGGTTTTTACCTACTTTGAATTTAGCTACATTTGTTGCAGGAACTTGGATAGTTTTTCCTGTGCTTGGAACTCTAGCTGTTCTTGCAGCTCTTTTTGCAGTTGAGAAAGTTCCAAAGCCGATAAAGCTGATAGTATCACCTTTTGTTAAAAGTTCGGTAATAGTAGCGATAACTGCATCAGTAGCAGCTGTAGCGTCTTTTTTTGTAAGCCCAGAAGTTTGAGCAACTTTTGAAATGAAATCTGCTTTAGTCATAAAAGCTCCTTTGTTAAGATAAAAAGTGCCTAATTCTAGCATATTTTAAATGCTTTTGCAAGAGTTTTTATATAATTTTCATTATAATTTGTAAAATTTTAGGCTTTTAAAGTTTGTGTTTCAGGCTTTTTGCTTTATAATATTCAAATTCGCCACTTTTATCAAGCTCATTGCCTATTTCTTCATATCGTTTATAATAATATAGCACAAATTCCCTACACTCCTTATCTAAAGGCAAAAATACCTCATCTTTAAGCACGCAAAAACAAGATAAAAACTCACTTGCATCTTTTCTTTGCATATAATGTTTAGCTAGCATTGTATAAGTGTGTAAAAACTCTTCTTTAAAGCGCTCATAGCCTCCTAAAGTAAAGTCAATACTCAGCTTTTCTTCATTAAAATGCAATACTTTTGTTTTAAAAAGCAAGCTTAAATGGATCAAGCCTTCAGTGTAATAAGGCTTTACCTCCTCAACTTTTTGCCAAGCGATAAGTCCAACCGCTCTTTTGATGAGTTCGTGAAAAACAGGTAACTTTAAGCTCTCTTGTTCGTGCAAGAAAAAGCTTACTAATCCGCCAGCTGTAGCTTTAAACTCTTCTATGTTTTTAAATACGCCACTTTGATTCATCAAATTTTCGCTTTCCTTGCTAATGAAAAAAATATGCCCAAACTCATGCCCTATAGTTGAAATTTCATAGACTTTTTTCCATAATTTCTCATTAAAAAATAAAATTTCTCTACCATAACGCAAAAATTCTTTTTCAAAAATTTCACTTGCAAGTTTCATAAAAGGCTTACTTTTGGTATTTTCATACACAAAATTCAAAAAAGCAAAGATTTTTTTACCAGCCTTAGCGCTTACAAACTCATCATTTGGCACAACTTGAGCTGAAAACAAGCCATTAAGCTCCGCCCCATAAAAAAGCATAGGCATACAAATATAAAGCTGTGTTTTATCAAGATTATTTTGCACCTCATCAAATAAGGCTTGATCTTTTATATCAAGACTTTCATAAAGAGTTTTAAAACTTTGTTTTATATCTTTGATAAAGGCTTTAGCGTCAAATTCACTTTCATCATTTAAGCGAATATCCCATTCTAACGCTACTGCATGCGTGTAATTGTCCTCATAATACTCAAGCGGATGAGCCACTTGTAAAGAAGAGCCAACCTCAAGCCAAGCAAGTTCAGCTTCTTGCCAACGCCAAATCACTTTATCATTATCCTTTTCGCAAAACGCAAATTTGAGTTTTTCAAGATACTTTATATAAGCAAAATGTTCTTTTTCTTTAGCTTTTGATTGCAAATTTGCAAGGCATTCATCAAAAAGCCTTTCTAAAGCCAGCACTTCTTCTTTAAATACCACCGCATAAGGAGCAAATTTAAAGCCCTTGTCATCTTTCATCAAAGCCCCATAACTTCGCTCACAAGGCTGATCTTTTTCATCTTTTTGATACAGCTTGTTTGTTTTTAAAAAATGCAAAGCTTCTTTTAACTCCTTAAATTCTCGTGCCAAAAAAGCATTGTTTTCATCTAAGATGAGCTTACTCCATTTACTTTGCCACACATTTATCACTTGTCCTATTTGATGCACACTTTGAATAAGTGCTGTATAAAACCCATCTAAAATTTGAGCAGATTGTAGCTCTTTAATCAAATCCTCGTGTTCTTTTTCATAAAATTTCCTTACTTCATCATAAATTTGATACATTATATCTTTAATCTTTTCTTTTGAAAAATTCGCCTTTTCAAGCTCTTGCTTTAATGCTTCTTCTTTAAGATCAACAAAACGGCGTAAAATAGCAAGTCTGGTGTTTTCATTATCTTCAAGTTCGCAGAGTAAAAGGGCATTTTGAAATTCACTTGGTAAGTTCTTAAAAGAAGCAATATGATCATAATACGCATTGATTTTTTGTTTTCTTTTGTGAGTAAGTTTGGCTAGGCTTTTAAAATTATTCATCTTTTATCCTTTGTTGTTGTGAAAAATTGATTATAATTTAAATTTTAAAACAAGGAGTAAAAATGCCAAATTTAGATTCTATACAAAAAACAGCGATAAAAGATATGGGCGAAGCAAAACTAAAAATAGTCGCTATGCCAAGTGATACAAACCCAGCCGGCAATATCTTTGGGGGCTGGATCATGTCGCAAATCGACCTTGCTGGAACGGTTGCAGCAAGAGAACTTGCACCTGAGCGAACTGTAACTATATCTATGGATAGAGTTGTATTTAAGCAACCTGTGTATGTAGGCGATATAGTGTGTTGTTATGCAAAAGTGATTAAAGCTGGAAACACTTCTATCACTGTTGAAGTCGAAGTAATTGCTGATCGAGTAAGCGAAGAGGGCTTTACTATGTGTGTGCCAGTAACTTCAGCCATCGTTACTTATGTAAGCGTAACAAAAGATGGAAAGAAAAAGCCAATAGAACCCGAGCTTAAAAGACTTCACGGCTTTGCTTGAAAAGATAAATCATGCAAGAAGCTTTGATTAAAACTATAGCTATGCCAAGCGATATTGACAAAGAAGGCAAGATCAGCGCAGGTTGGGTAAGCAAACAACTTGATCTTGCTGCTGGCGTGGCTGTTAAAGAGCTTACCGGGCAAAGAAGTGTAACTATAGCGATGAATAACATTCATTTCAAAGAGCCGATTTTGGTAGGTGATTATGTTTTGTGCTTTGCAAGGATTACAAAACTTGGTAAAAGTTCGATCAAAATTCAGCTTCACATAGACTTAAAAAGGCTGGATACTCAAGGCTTTAGCCTCAAAAAAGAAGTTATAAGCGCTGAAGCGACTTTTGTAAGTCTTGATAAAAATGGAAAAAAAATCGATCTTAGCCTTTTAGATAAAGAAAAACAAGGCTGTTTTTAGCTCTTTTTTAAGAGCTAAATTTAAACTTAAATAAATAAAGAATTTACACTTTCATTATGATATACGCGACGAATTACCTCGCCAAAAATAGGAGCTACGCTTAAGACTTTGATTTTGGATAACTCCTCGCGTAAAGGTATAGTATCAGTTACAACAAGCTCATCAAGGCTATCTTTAGCTATCCTTTCATAAGCTAAGCCACTAAGCACAGCGTGAGTGCAACATGCCATCACAGATTTTGCTCCATTTTGTTTAAAGGCTTCAGCAGCTTTAGTGATAGATCCAGCTGTATCGATGATATCATCAACTAAAATGACTTCTTTATCCTTAACATCACCGATGATATTCATCACTTCGCTTTCATTTGCTTTTTCGCGACGTTTATCAACGATAACAAGATCAAGCCCCAAACTTTTAGCTACACTCCTAGCTCGTGCTACGCCACCAATATCTGGACTTGCGATGATAGGATTTTTAAAATGTTTTCCTTGTATGTATTGGCTAAACACTATACTTCCATATAAATTATCCACAGGAATATCAAAAAAGCCTTGAATTTGTCCTGCGTGAAGATCAATAGTAGCGACTCTGTTAATACCAGCCGTTTGCATTAAATTAGCAACAAGCTTAGCCGTGATAGGCACTCTAGGCATAGCTTTTCTATCTTGTCTTGCATAGCCAAAATAAGGAATAATAGCCGTGATAGAACTTGCGCTTGATCTTTTTAATGCATCTGTGAGTATAAGCATTTCCATGAGATTATCGTTTGTTGGTGCGCAAGTACTTTGTATGATAAAGACATCTTTACCACGCACACTTTCATCGATTTGTATGCTAATCTCGCCATCACTAAAGCGTTTTACGCCGGCATTGCTAATGGGTAAAGAAAGGTATTTTGAAATTTTTTTTGCAAATTCTATATTCGCTGAACCAGAAAAAATTTTATAACCACGCATGATAAGCCTTTTGTGTCAAATTCAAAAAATAATTATAACCAAAAATAACTAATACGCACAAAAAACAAAAATGCTAAAACGCATAAGCTGTTTTTTTCTCATAATACCTTACCAAGCTTGAAAGTGCAAAACAGATCACAAAATACACCCCAGCAACCAAAGCAATCATAGCTAGAATTTGATCAAAGCTTTTAAGCTGAGCAAGCAGTATTTTTGACTGGTAAGTAAGCTCTGCGATTTGAAGTCCAGCCAAAAAAGAAGTATCCTTAATCGTCGTTACAACTTGGGAAAGCATAGAAGGAATAACCTTGCGAAAGGTTTGAGGCAAGATGATATAAAAAAGCGTAAAAAAGGTGCTAAAGCCTTGAGAATACGCTGCCTCAAACTGCCCTTTTGGGATAGAGTTTAGCCCTCCACGAATGATTTCAGCCATAACCGAGCTTGTATAAAGTGAAAAGCCTATAGTCCCCCAAAAAGCACTTGCATAGCTTGCACTGATAAAGCTTGGCAAGCTAAAGAAATTTGGCAAAACAAAAACAGCAGCAAGCATCCACAAAAGCAAGGGTGAATTTCTAAATACTTCTATATAAAAAGTCGCAAGGCTTTTGGTGAAACGATCGCCATAATTGCGAATGATAGCCAAAAAAGTGCCAAGTGCTATAGAAATCACACAAGTTGCAAAAGCAATAATAAGTGTTAAAACAAGCCCATGTCCTAAAAAGGCAAAATTTTGTGCATTAAAAACATTTTCCATTTTTTTCCTTTATTTTAGCCTTGCTTTACCTTGCAAGATGAGCTTTTTTGAGCCTATCCTCATAAGCTTTGGCAAAATACGCCAAAGGATAGCACACTATAAAATACAAAAACGCCGCAAAAATATATGCTGGAGCATAGTTGAGATTTTCTCCTGCATAAATATCAGCTTGATACATAAGCTCTCCACCTGCTACGATAAGTAAAACTGAGGTATTTTTAATCAAATTTACCATTTGATTGGTCAGTGGAGGCAGGATAATCTTAATGGTTTGAGGCACGATGATATAACGCATTTGCTGTATATAAGTAAAACCTTGAGAGCTCGCTGCTTCAAATTGTCCTTTTGGCACAGCTTGTATGCCACTTCGCACCACTTCACTCACATAAGCACCATGATACGCACCCACGCCTAAAACACCGACTAAAAAGATATCTAAATGAATGCCAAGTGGAGGCAAGGCAAAATATAAGAAAAAAATTTGTATCACAAGGGGTGTGTTTTGAAAAATCTCCACATACACTCTTGTATAGGCTTTAAGGAATTTATTTTTACTTGTAGCCATAACTCCGCCTATAGTGCCAAAAATAAGGGCTATAGCAAGAGCTAAAACACTCACTGAAAGCGTATAAGCAAAACCACTTAAAAAGCGATCGCTATGATTTAAAGCGTCAATAAATTTCCATAATGCAAGCGGATTTGAACTATTTTCATCATAAATATTTAAAGAGATGAAAAGGTTCTCAAGCCACTTGACAAAGCCTATATTTTCACTCATTCAGCAAGTTTCCATTTCTTTGCGAGCTCTTCAAAAAGGGCTGTATTTTTACCTACAAATTCATCAACAAAACCTGCAAGATCGCTATTGCTTTTTTTGCTCACTATGCCGTATTCTTGAGGAGCAAAATTATCTGGTAAAATTTCACTTTTTTCATCAACATAACCAAGCAAGATTGATTTATCAACACTAAAAGCATCAACTCTTTTTGCATCAAGGGCTGCTTTTATGCTTGGATAATCAGGAAATTCGCTAAAACTCACACTTACTCCAGCTGCTTTTGCACCCTCATCAAGTGCTTTTCTTGAAGTAGCAGCTTGAGCAACGCCTATATTTGCACCATTCATATCAGCTATGCTTTTATAGCCTTTTTCTTTAAGCACTAAAAGTCCTACAGAGTCCTTATAATAAGGTGTAGAGAAGTTAAATGCCTTTTTTCTTTCCTCAGTTATAGTAAAGGTAGCAATGACAAGATCAACAGAGCCATTATCAAGAGCTGGACCTCTAGTTTTTGCATTTACTGGAATGAGTTTGATTTTATTTTCATCGCCTAAAAGCTCTTTGGCTAAAGCTTTTGCAACATCAACTTCAAAGCCTTCTATCTGCCCTGTGGCTTGATTTAAAAGGGCAAAATGAGGCACATCATTTTTCACACCAACTATAAGCTCTCCCCTACTCTTTATAGCTTCAAGAGCCCCAGAACCTTTGCTTTCTTGTGAATTATTTGATCCACAAGCTATGAATGCAAGGGCAAGGCTTGCAACTGCTACAATTTTCTTTAAATTCATTCTTTCTCCTTTGTTTGAATTTTAATGATTAAGAATTTTTCCTAAAAATTCTTTAGCTCTTTGAGTTTTTGGGTTTTCAAAAAAGCTAGATGGGATATTTTCTTCAACTATGGCTCCATCTTCCATAAAGATTATCCTATCAGCTACTTCTTTTGCAAAGCCCATTTCATGGGTAACTACTACCATAGTAGTATTGCTTTGATGAGAAATTTCACGCATAACATCTAAAACTTCTTGTATAGTTTCTGGATCAAGAGCTGAAGTTGGCTCATCAAAAAGTATGTAAGGCTTTTGCGTGCAAAGGCTTCTTGCTATAGCAACGCGCTGTTGTTGTCCGCCTGAAAGTGTAGCTGGATAGACTTTTGCCTTATCCACTAAACCTACGACTTTAAGGTATTTATAGGCTATTTCTTCGGCTTCTTTTCTACTCTTTTTTTGAAGTTTTATAGGGGCTAAGGTTAAGTTTTCAAGCACGCTCATATGAGGGTAGAGATTAAAATGCTGAAACACCATAGCACAATACTTTCTACAAATTTGAGTTTTTGTTTTAGGGGTAAGTTTAATCCCACCTACAAAAACTTCCCCAGAACTTACTTCCTCAAGTCCATTCATACAGCGAATAGTTGTTGATTTACCAGAGCCAGAAGGTCCTATGATAACGAGTTTTTCGCCATCTTTTATACTTAAATTGATATCTTTTAAGACTTGATGGGAGCCGTAAAATTTATTGACATGTTTAAGTTCGATCAAAATAAAGCCTTTATTGTTAAAATCTTAAATTTAATAAATAAAAAATTATATGATATTTTTTTTAAAAAAAACTGAATTCATAAAAAAATTCAGCCAATCTAAAAATTTTACTCAATTTCTTACATAATAAGTCCCACCTCGCGGAGCAAAAACCTTAGTAAAATACTCACTTTCTGGTATAAGATCAGAATTTCCTACATATAACCTAGCATTTGCATTACTAATCTTATAAAAGCGGTGCATAAGATTAAGTCTTGATTCATAATCAAAATAAATCATCATATTTCTTGAAAGTATCACATCAAATTTACCAAGCTTTAAAAATGTATCCTCAAAAACGTTACAAAGCTCGAAACGGCACCGACAAAGTTCGCTTTTTTTAATCGAATAAATACCATTTTCTGCAGTAAAAAAACGCTTTTTCTCACTCTCGCCCAAACGATCAAGACTTCTTCCTCTATACTGCCCAAGCTTTGCTTTTACAATCATCTTATCACTTAAATCTATACCTGTAATATGCACATCTTTAACCGAATTTAAAGCCGCAAGTATAGCCAAAGAATATACCTCCTCGCCACTTGAGCAAGGTGCGCTTAAAACGCTAGTTGGCTTATCAAGACTTTTTAGATAATACACCACTTCCTTAAGCTGGGTAAGTTCTCTATAAAAATAAGTCTCATTGACTGAGATAAAATCAAGCGTTTTTTGCTTTAAGCTTTTATCATAATGCAAGCGCAATAAAAAGTCCTTAAAACTAGTTATTTTTAACTCTTTTAAAAAACTATTAAGTTTGATATTCAAGCTACTTTTTTTCTCACTTAGGTCTATACCACTCATTTCGTTGATAATCTTGATAAAATTAAAAAGTTCAGCTTCGCTTATGCTGATAATTTCATTTTTCATATAATGAATGCCCCCCCCCCATGACGACATATGTTATTCTTGGTTTTTAACGAATTTAGTCAATTCGTTTTTAATCTCAAGCAAACTCATTTGCTTAAGCTCTGGGTTAAGTTGCTTTGCTTTTTTTGGCATGCCATATACTACACTATCTTTTTCATTTTCACACAGACATTTTACACCGACTTGATATAAGTCAAACAAGCCCTTAGCTCCATCATCTCCCATGCCTGTTAAAAGAACTGCTATGATTTTATTTGTTTTTGATAAATCTAAAGCTGATTTGAAAAGCAAATCAACATTAGGCTTGAAATTCGTGCATTCTTCACTAAAATTTAAAAAGATATTCAAAGCTCCACTTAAGATAGTATTTTGCTGACAAATATAAATTTTGCCATTTTGCAAAGCTTCTTTATCATTTGCCATAACGACTTCAGCAAGAGCTTCTTTGTTAAACTGCTTCACAAAAGAAGGGATAAAATTTACACTCATATGCTGAGCGATTACGACGCAAGTATCTTTAAGTTCCATATCTTTAAGTAAAAATTTAAGTTGATTTGGACCACCTGTTGAAGAGCCTATAAGTATAATTTTCATAAGTTTAAGCTTCCTTCACAATCAATATTGATTTTAAAAGTTTAAAAAATTAAAAGTGATATTGTAGCATAAAAGCCATAATTTCAACCAAAAAATATAATTTTTCATCAAAACTGCGAAAAATAATCCCAAGTAACCTTAAGTATAGTTGCACCAACGACGATTAAGAAGAGCTTTTTGATAAAAGCGCCTTGCGTTTTAAGCACTAATTTAGAGCCTAAAAATGCCCCCACAATCTGAGCAAAACCCATTAAAAATCCTACAAGCCAAAGCACCTCATAATGCCACAAAAAAATCGCCAAAGCAACGATATTGCTTGAGAAATTAAGAATTTTTGTATTAATGCTTGCATTTTTCATATCATAGCCTAAAAAAGCCACACAAGCAAAGATCCAAAACGAACCTGTGCCAGGTCCTAAAAATCCATCATAAAAACCTAAAGTAAGTCCACAAAGCACATGAAAAATTTTGATATTTTTGATCTTAGCCTTGCTTTTGTGCTTGCCTAAATTTGGGCGTAAAAGAGTGTAAAGAAAAGTAAGGCTTAAAAAGATAAGAATGATGAGTTTAAGGTGCTTGTCATTTACCAGCAAGACTATATACGCTCCAAGTCCTGCTCCAAGTCCGGTAAAAACAACGCCCCAAGCCAAATGCTTCATCGTCCTTGCCTTAAAATAAGTCAGCGTCGCCGTAAAAGAGCCAAAAACACTTTGAAGCTTATTTGTAGCCAAAGATAAATGCGCTGGTATGCCACTTGCAAGCAAAGCTGGCAAAGTAATAAGCCCACCACCACCAACTATAGCATCGATAAAACCAGCAAACAAAGCGATAAAAAACAAAATCACATAATACACGCCCGCAAGCTCGAACACATTTTCCACACTCTATCCTTTTTAGACGCATTATAACTAAAAATACCAATATAGATATAAAATAAACAACTAAAATGATTCACTGCTTATTTTATAAAGAAGTTTTGCAATGCTTGGCTTCCTTTTATGATAATAAACTAGCTTATGCTAAACTGAGCAATCAAGGTATCTGTTGCTCCTAAGCTTGCTAGAGTGTCCTCATAGGCTCTTTGTAAAAGCTCGTTATCCAAAAAATGCCCCCATTTTTTCTGACCAGCTGGCAAATTATTACCAAGCCAATATAAAGTGTTTGAAAGAGGATATCTTTGTATGCATTTGATAAAATCAATCCTTAAATTTGCTTTTTGTGCAAGTTTTTTCAAGGTATGTGGGTTATAAAGATAAAGATGAGGACTCCAGTAAGTAAATTCACTAAAAGCCTTATTTTTATAGATGGTAAGCAAAGCATCATCAGCATTTGGAACTTCTATGATCAATTTGCCATTATCATGAAGTAAAGAAACAAGTTGTTTTAAAATATCAATAGGTTCTTTTAAATGTTCTATAACATGAAAGGCAGTTATAATATCATAATGCCCCCCCCCCTTACATTCGTCTAGGCTTCTTAATAAAGGGATATTGTGTTTTTCATAGATAGGCTTCACTTGCTCTTCAAGCTCCACACCTGTAATTGATTTTGCAAATTTTTGAGCTTGAAGCAAAAAACCAGCATAGCCACTACCAAAATCAAGAACATTTTTACCTATAATTTTATCAAGCAAAAAATCAAGTCTTGCCTTATTAAACAGATACATATCATTGACAAAATCCGTTCTTTCTGTAAGTTTATAAATCTCAGCCTGATTATGCATATTGCCCTCAGCATAGAATTTCTCATCAGTATTTTGAGTATCTAAAAAAACTAAACCGCATTCATTGCATTCTAAAATTTCAATGTTTGGGTTATCCCTTACCTTTCCTTCTCTTTTGTGGTGATTTGCGCTCCCACATAAATAACATTTCATTGTTTCTCCTTATGTATATTTTTTTTGTATAAAAACTCGGCCATTTCAAAATCTATAGGTTCATCTATATCAATGCCTTCTATTTTGTCAATTGTCAATAAATATAGATGAAATCCAACTATCCTCCTTTCTTGTTCCATAAATTTTCTTGGAAATATATGAACAGCATAATTAAGTGCAAGTATATTTGGCAAATCCTGACTTCTTAGCTTATGATTTTCATCATAATTTGTACTTTTACCCTTGTAATATATAAAAAGTTTTGCATTACTTGTGTAGCTAAACTATCGTAATTTGAACCTAAAGAGTGATAAGTATCAATAGCTCTTATAATAGTTTCATCTTTAATAAGAGGATTAGTGCAATCTGCAAAAACTATTGTGTCGCAATCAATATTTTGTGCATAGTTTTCATAAATTTCTTCATTTGGCGTCAATGAAAGAGCAAAATACTCATCTCGCTTTACAGTTTCTACGCCTAGTTTGTGAGCGATCTCTAGCATTTCATCGCAATTTGAATTTACGACTATACCATCAAGAGCTTTAATTCTTAACATTTGTTTGATTTTTATTTCAAGTAAAGAGCTACCTGCAAAAGGTTTTATATTTTTATTTTTAACTCTTTCAGAGCCTGAACGAACAGGTATTAATGCCTTTATTATCATCTTAAGCACCCCTTTGAATGCTTGATGAAAGTTCAAATATAAAGAAGGCATTAGTTAAAAGCCCCCCCCCCAATCAAGTTTTTATTGCTTAAAAGCATATATTCAGCCATGGTAAAATCCTCCTTGTAGTCTATATCCATACCTTTTATTTTGTCTATTTCATAAAAATAAGGTCTATCGCCTATGCGATCATTTTTATTTTTATAAATTTCAGCATTTGCGATAAAAATAGCACTATTGATTTCATAAATAATCTCAGTATCTTGTGTAGATGGCCATTTTTTAATACTTCTATCATAATTTATAGGATTATGTTTATTCCAAAAAAACCCATGTAAAGCAGTTACGCTCATCAAAGAATCACAACCCTTGTCCTTATTTGCAAAATAAGCAGCAATAGCTTCATCATAATCTTTAGCTGTAAAAAATGGAGAAGTTGTATGTGTCCATAAAATTTCTCCTTCTTGTATGAGTTCATAAGCATGATTTATGAGTTCATCTAAAATTATTTCATTTGATGATAGATATTCACTTCTTTTGTGGATAAATATCTTTTTATTTTTTAGACTTTTTGCAAAATCTAAAACAACTTCATCATTTGAACTAAGATAAATTGTATCTACACTTTGAGCATTTAAAAGCTGGTGTAATTTTATTTGCAAAAGTCCAAAATCAAAATTTCCAAAAGTTCGTGTATTTTTGTTTAAAATTCTTTGTGAGCCTTTTCGGCAAGGCAAGAATACACTTATTTTTTCTTTATTATTCATTTTCATACAAGTGGCTCCTTATTTTCAATTATATCTTCAAACATACTTGGAGTAACAAATGAAATTTTAATTTTTTCCTTAAGCAAACTCAGTGCATTTTGCATAAGCGTATTTTGCTCCTTAATATTTTCAAGTGTTACTTGAACATCATATTCATCATAACTATAATTTTCTTCTACAAATTTATATCCATCAAGTCCAGCAAACTCGGTACTTTTAAAACCTTGTGAAATGAGCAAATTTAATATTATTACACTTACATTTGAGAAAAACTCAGCTCCAATAAATGCAAGCTTTGCAAAATCTATAATACCTCCTAATTCCTCATTAGGAGTGTGTGTTTTGAGATTATTAGTGATGAGTGTTTTATGGGGTTTTAAGAAAGTACTAAATGCATCATAACGTTTTTGATTGCTAAAAAAATAGTAATCACAAGGAAAGTTTGAAAGATGATTAAGAGCTATTACGCAATATTCTTTGCTTTGTATTTTTTTATATATAAGTTCTTTGTATTCTTCAGTGCTTTTGCCTGGAGCAATAAGTAAAATTTTCTTATCTTGTGGTAAATAAAAAGGTTGCTTAATAGGCGCGGCAGATTCTAGCAAAAAATCTATATAAAGTTTTTGGATTAAATTCTTATCAAAACTTGATTTTTTGGATTCTGGAATTTTTTCTAAAATTTGTTTTAAAATACTTACATTATTTGTATTTTTCCTTGTAAGATAACTTGCATAATTTGGATGTAAATTTAATGAAGCAGAAAGGTATTGCGAGGGAGAAAATCCCCAAGAATGCTTTGACATAAGAGTTTGTAAAAGGTTATCAATAATTTCTAAAAGTGGCATTATGTTATAATGTCTTTCTAATTCTTTATTGCAAAAATCAGCGATAAGTTCAGTATTTAGATTACCAGCACCACGTCCTATACCATAAATACTAGAATCTATAATAAGTTCCCTTTTAAGATTTTGCGAGCAAAGAAAAATCGCATTTGAAAAAGCAAGTTGCATATTATTATGAGAATGATAACCTAGGGAAATGTTTTTATCAAGATTATTATCAGCAAGGATAAAATAACGCATAAATTCTTTCAAATTCATTGATCCAAAACTATCAACGAGGTAAAAAGCGTATGGATTTAGCTTATTAACCTCCTCAATCATATGTAAAAATTCTAAATCACTATAGCGTTTTGTTATCATTGGTTGAAAAAATACTTTATAATTAAGTTTTTTTAGACTTTTTGCTTGAATAAGAGCAGTTTGCAAGTTTTCTTTGTGAAAGGCTAGTCTTATACCATCAATTATAGACTTATCTCTTTTAGGAAGGGAGCTTATATCAAAGTCTCCTAAATTTATCATTACAACTTTTTGAATTTTTGGCGAAAGTTCTTGAGTAAAATATTTTAATGTTTGCAAATTTTGAAAAAGTGTGCAATCATGTGTTTTTGTAGTTTTGTTGCTAAGATAGCCACATTCAATAATGTCAATTTTTGCAAGATTTAGAGCATTGAGAATTTTGACAATATGAGAATCTTTAAATTCCCAATTATTAATATAGCCACCATCACGCAAGGTACAATCTAGAATTTTTACACTTGGTCTCATTTCTTATTTATCATCCTTTTCTATACTTCTTTTTATTTGTCGTATATTTAACTTAAAAAAATCACTTACTTTATTTAACTAATACTCAAATTTCTTATTTATAAACTCAGCCTTTAGTCTTTTTGCCTCAAAATAAAACCAGATATAGCCTCCCTTATACCAAGTCTTATCAGCATACATGAGTGCTGATCCTAGCTTATAAGTAAAGCATTCTTTTTCTTTTAAAGCTTCTTTGTAATCTGGATAAGTTTCAAGAGCAGGAAGTTTTAAGCTTGGATCGTTTATGATGACTTTTTGATATTTTTCATTATGAAATTTATGTTGTGTTTTGATATAGCTTAATACAAAAGGTATTTTTACATAACCAAAGAAAGACTTTGAACAAGTAATTAAAGCTTGTCCTAGCTTGTAAGCTAAGTGATTGCGAATTCTATCTTTTGCTTTTCCTCTTTGAACTTGATGGTTTAGGATATGAAGTTGATCTTGGGTATTTTGATCTTGCATAGTAGTGTTTAAAGCACTGATCTTTTTTTCGAGTTCAGTATAAAGAGCTACATTTTCAAGTGAAATATCTATCTTTGTTTTTTGTTCAAGTTCATATTGTTTAGCTGTAAGTTCAACTGGAGGAACTTTAAGTCTATGCATAATGAGTTTATTGCCTTTGCCATCAACTCCATTTTTATAGCCTTTAAGCTTATCATCTTTGGCTAGCTCTTCTAAGACTTCAGCTGTGAGATTGTAGAGGTGTTGGGGTGGGATGTGGAAACTATTCCAGTGAAAAAAGGGGCTAGACTCTACAATCAAAACATATTTTTCGCTGACACTTTTTGAATTTTGCGACCATAACATTCTTTTATCACCATAATAATATACGCTTGGTTTATTGCATAAAAAAGTTGGCACAATTGTAGCTGTTCCACCTTCACATACTACCATATCACAATCATCGCAAAAACAAATCTTACTTCTGTAATCATATCCTACTAGGGATTTAAAGACTATGAGTGTTGAGTTTTTATTGCTATTTGAGTTTAAAGCATTGCTTGAAGTATCATTATTTGAGTTAATAGTATTTGGATTAAAAAACAAACTAAGCTTTTTAAATTCTTCACTTTGTTCTTGCTCTAAGTTTTGTAATTCATCAACATCATAAATGAAAGATTCACAATGCCCCCCCCCCGTGCATAAATTTACTTTATTGTCTTTGGCATAATAAAACTCATTTGAGTTATTGTTTAAATTTGTATGTTGTTTTATCACATCATTATTAAGCTCATCTAAACTTAGATCATATTTCAAGTTAGCAAAAGCTTCTTTAGTGGCTTTTATTACTTGATGAAATAAAACTTTATTTTCTGGAAAATCCACTCTTTGTCCATCATAAGCCGTCATACCATCTACATAGACTTTGATTGTTTTAAAATATTTACTGAGGTTTTTAAGAATCAAAGCTACACCTTTGATTTGTTCTAACCATGCTCTTTTTTCTCCGGGTAAGCCTAACCAGAGAATCAAATCATAGTTAAAACTATCTTTTTTGACTATTTTTTCACGATCTTGAATAGACTCTGCATATACTTCTTTTAAACATAGACCCATAAACATAGGTATAGCCGATGGATAGAAGAGAACAAAGTCTTTTATTTTAGATTTTGCGATAGATTTGAGTTGTTTGGGAGTAAAAAAAGAATGCGTAGATTCTACTAATTTATTGTTTGGATCCAAATGCTGTATAACATACATTTTCTCAGAAAAAAAATGCCATGGACGAGTATTTTTTAAAGTAAATGCAAAAGCAATATCGTGATGATATAAATTTATAATATTTTCCTTAGCAAAGCGTATCATCATTAACTTAGCCCAGGTTAGTGCAGTGTTATCATTCCATGGTTCTTTTATCACAAATATTCTTTTTTCTACTACAATAGCATTTATACAATGAGTAGCCTGTAGCCATAAGCATGGATATTTATTCTCTTTGTCAATTAAAAATACATAATTTTCTAACAAGGGTTCTTTACTAGAAAAAACCGCTCTTAAAACCACATCATTATACAAAGGATGTTTGATTTCAAAATATTCTTGCTTTACCTTTTCATTCCAAAAATTCACAAGCCCATCTATATCATTATTATTCTGCATTCTTGTTATTTGTGCTATTTCACAATCATATTTTTCAAATTCATATTCTTGTATTGTGAAATTTGCTTGCCAATCTTTAAGTTCATTTAAAAAATCTTGTATTGCTTCACTCATTATTTGCCCTTTTTATTGTGCTAATATTTGATATCCTAGTATTTTTGCCCATTGCAAATCCTTACCGCATTCAACAACATTAGCATTACCCACTAAAGAAAGAAGTGGAATATCACTTACACAATCACTATAAGCATATGAATTTTTTAAATCATATTTTTTTAAATCAAGCATTTGATCAAGCTTGTAAAGTTTTCTTTCTTGCATAGTATGAATCCCATCTATATTTCCTGTTAGTTTTTCATCTATAGTTTCCAAAGCTACTGCTACAACATGCTCGATATTATAAATTTTGGCAAATTCTTTAATATATATCTCAAGCCCTCCAGAGACTATTGCTATGGTGTGTCCATTATCTTGATGATAGAAAAGTTTTTGTAAGATATTTCGATTTAACTTGGGCAAAACTTCTTCATAAATAAAATGTCTAGCAAGCTTTTTAGCCTCACTAATAGGAAAATCTATCAAATGCTCATATCGCGGGTATATCATTCCTTTTTCTTGATATTCTTTTCTTCTTTTCATATTTTTTTCTTCCGTATAGTTTGGATTTAAAGCACCTGCCATAGGAAGATAGCTATCAAGTGTTTGAAAATTTGGTAAAGTTTCACAAAAATCAAATAAAGCTAAAATCTTTTTATCCATAATATACACCTTTTAGTTTTTATAAAAACAAATCTTTCATTGCATTTGATATAATTTCATTTTCTTCATATGTTCTACTTGCAATTCTTACGAATTCGCCATCTAAACCTATTTTGTCATTACAAGTTCGAGTATATATGCCGTATTTAACAAGCATTTTTGTAACAAAATCAGCACTCGTACTTTTATCAAGCAATTCAACTAAAGCAAAATTACTCATGCTTGGATATACTTTTATAGCTTGAATTTTCGAAAGATTGTTGTAAAACACTTGGGTTTGGCTAATGTATTTTTTTCTTATTTTTTCATATTCTTGTAAAAAATATTTTTGGACATAAAGCCTAAAAAAATACTCGCTCAATCCAGAAGAGTTCCATAAATAGCCATTATGAAGCAATGAAGCAACTTTATCCTTGCTCATTATGCCATAGCCTGATCTAATCCCTGCTATACCAAAATCTTTTGACATACTTTTTATAATGATGAGATTTGGAAATTCTTTAAAAAGTTGCTCGGTTTGAACAAGATCATATTGCTTGTTTTCATAAGCAAAGTGTATAAAGGATTCATCAAGTATAATATTTGATAAGTGCTTGAGTTCTGTAAGTATATATCTTAAATTTTCATAATTAATATATCCACCATCTGGGTTGTTTGGATTAATGATTACAATACTATCAGCCTTGCTATCTTTAACAAATTTTATATATCGCTCAATATCTAAGGCATATTGTTTTTCCTTTAAGAGTTGGAAGTAAAGCACTTGCGTATCAGCTCTTACAAATTCGTAATATGATGAAAATGTAGGGATATTTACGATTAATTTTTTCCCAACAAAATTATGCAAAACAGCTTGAATGATTTCTATAGCGCCATTACCTATAAAAATATTTTCAGCATCTATGTTTAGATATTGGGCAATAACATCTGCAATAACACTATTTTGAGAAGGATAAAACTCCAAAACATCTCTTAATTTGCCACTATCAATCAAATCCTTTTTGAGATAATTTAAAAAAAGTTCTGTTGCATAAGGATTAGATAAAAAACAAGCATCAACTTTGATTTGCAATTCTGGTAGTTTTTGGGCTATAGTAAAAATGCTTGGACTATGACTTCCAGAAGATTCTTTTAGTCTTTTAATCTTTGCAGCAAGTCTTTTTTCTTGCTCGTTAAGCTCTATCATTACAATTTCTTTCAATAATAAAAGCGTGAAAATAATTGATTTTTTCACGAAAAATATAGCTAACAAGGTAAGTTTCCTCCTTGTTGAGTTATAAATTCTTGTATCTTTTGAGCAACTAATCCCATCTGCTTTCTTGTTCCTATACTAATACGGCAATGATTTGCAATGATGTGAGAATAATTGCGTATAAAAATACCATCTCGTTCCAAGTAATTCACGAAAAGAGTCGTATTCTCATTTCTCATCAAAACAAAATTAGTTACGGATCCATGGGCAAGCCCCCCCCCCATAACTAAGTCCATACTAGTTATAAATTCCTTTCTTGCTAGTTTTACTTCATTAATATAATTTTGAGTGTATTCTAAGTCATTTAAAGCTGCTATAGCTGCTACTTGTGCTAAGGCATTAACATTTTTTGGGTTTCTTAATTTATTTAAAGCTAAAATATTTTCACTATGAGAAATAACATAGCCTATTCTAAGTCCAGCTAAAGCAAAGGCTTTAGAAAAAGTTCTTGTTATAATGATGTTTTTATATTGTTGAACCAAATCCTGCATACTAGTGCCATAAAATTCATAATAAGCTTCATCAATAATAAAAAGCACTTGTTCAAAATCTTGTAGTAATTTTGTTAATTTTTCTTTATCATAAGCTTTTCCAGTAGGATTATTAGGATTGCAAATATAAACACACTTTATATTGTTTGTGATTATGAATTTATTAAGAAGTTCAAAATTAAGTTCAAAATCTGCATCTAGCATAAAGGGTAAAGTTTTTATTCCTATACCCTGCGCTCTGGCTCTAAAATTATCATAAGTTGGGCTTATTATGGCTATTTTATCACTATTTTCTAAAAAAACAGAAAGAATAAACTCATGAGCCGCATCAGAACTTGCAAAAGTTTGTATATTTTCAATGCTTACTCTGCAGTATTTTGCCAAAGATTCTAGCAATGAAATATTGTTGGTATTTGGATACCAATTTAAAAAATTATCTTTTAAAAAAGATTGAATTGCTTGAAAAACTTTTGGCGATGGTGGTATTGTGGCTTCGTTCCAATCAAGCTTTAAAACACCTTTTTTGTTTTCTATATCCCATACTTTATGAGGGATTGAAACATAAGGTGAAAGTTCTTGAATATTTTTATTTGCTTTCATCAATTAGCCTTTTAAATTTCCATAAATCTCCAAGTTTTTTATCCCATTCATTTGGGATAATTCTTTCGCCTGCTGCACCCGGAGTAAAAGTAAGCTCTCCTATATAAATTTTATTTGCATTTTGATACAGATCAACCCTTACATAATCAAATGGTTTAGCAAGTTTTAAAGAAAGATTTAGCATTGTTTCAAGAGCTTGTGGTTTATTGGGGATTTTTGTGATTTTGGAATTATCATAAGTTATGCCAAATGGAGCCAAATTCCAAGCACTATCAAGCATTGCTCTTTGATAATTATCAAATCGATCTGTTGTAACTTGAAAAAAATTATTTTTCATATCATCCTGATCGAAAATATGAATTTTATAAGTATCTGCTGGCTTATCATTATTTAACAATAATTCTTCAGCTAAAATTCTTGGCTCTATATCTTTATATTGCCATTCCCTTGCAAAATCATAATAATTTCTATTTAAATGCCATTGAAGTTTTTTTAGAGACTGAGTAAGTTTTTCTACATCTCTTAAGAATTCTTTTTTATTTTCTACTATCACCACTCCACCGCTATCATGATTGGTTTTTAAAACAAAGCTGTTTGGAAGTTGTTCAAAGTCTATATCATAAGCATTTTTATAAATTCCATATAGCTTTGGCAAATATTTACACTCATTGGTTCTAAATAGCAAGGTTTCTAAAGAATCAATGGGTTCAAAAAGAGGGGAATTTGATGAAAAAATATGAACATCACTAGCCAAAAATGTCTTTTGTTCTTGCTCTAAAGTAGCTGCTATATAAATCCTTGCTTTTATTTTATCAGCCAAAGCTATATATACTGGACTTCTATCATAAAGCATCCTTGAGATAATTTTTTCATTAAAGGTTTGAGGCAATTTAAAATTAGGAATATAGCCAAAAATTTGCTTATGTCTTTGAGTAAGAAAAAGCTCATCATCTTTTAAACTAAACTCTTTTTGTGTCCTGATATTGTTTTCAACAAAACTATGTTTAGATAAGGAGGCATTTTTATGTTCTTTGCTAGACTGAATAAGGGCAAAAGGTAAAGATATATAACCGATAATACCTTTCTTATGGGCATTTAAAATCAAAGAGCCTATTTTATAAGAAAGATGATTTTTAACCTTCAAAGCTTCTTCATAATCTGCATATACTTCTAATGGTGGTAAAGGTATTGCATGATTTTGCTTTTTATATCTTTGGTATTCCTTTATCGTTTTAATAAGAGAATATGGAAGAATTATACATTTCATAGGGCTTTTAACACCTTTAATAAGCGTAGAGCCAAGTCTATATGAAAGCTGATCTTTTATCCTTTGAACTGCACCTTCATGTACTTTGTATTCAAAAGAATAATGTTCAAGAACAGAATCTTTTACGGCATTAACTAAAATATCTGTATAAAATGGCAATTTTCTCGCACATTCCCACCATTTAAAAAAGAAAGGATTTAAGCATGCATTAAGTTGCCAAGCTTTTCCTAGATTAAAATGAATGATAACTGGATTTTCTTTTGCTATTTTAAGTTCGTTTAAATCATCAAACTCAACTCTTTCTCCAATTTCAATTCTAGAAAGCTGAAGATTGTATTTAAAATGAATAAAACGGATATTTTTATTTAAAACGGCATTTATTAAAAATTGATCAGCTAGAACAAAAACATCTTTGTGAAGTAAGGAAAATTCTTTTAGTCTTTCATCTATTTTTTCATCACGCCATTTTTTTGCATTAAATAAAAGCATTCCTGAATTATAGTGTCTTGATTCGGGTTGCAGGTGCATCATCTCTTTATACCTAAAATACTTCCAAGCATCATCAACAACACCAAGATAATACTGCGAAATATCCAAATTATAAAGTTCCCACAAACTATCAAGCACTACAGAATCATAATCCAAATAAATAACTCGATCCAAATGCGGTAAAAGCCAAGGTATAGCCAAACGATAATACGCATTAATAGGCATATTTTTTCTTTGAGTAGTACTTTTATACAATTCAAAATCACTAGAATTTACCTTTAAAAAAGTTAAGGTAGAATGCTTTGTGTTTAAAAAATCCAAACAAGCCGTATTTGTCTCCTTAAAACCTTCATCTATAATAAAATAAAAATGAATAAAATCTTTTTCATTTTTATTCTCTAAAACAGAAAGCATAGAAACAGCACATTTTTTTATAGAGCTTTGTTTTTTGTCACACATATAAACAATATGCACTTCACGTCTTTGATCTTGTGCTAAATCTTCAAAATCAAAATAAAAATTGTCAAAATGAGCTAGATAAGAAAAGCTATCATGAGATGAAAGTAAGAATTTAGAAATATCTAAATTCTTATCTGCAATATATAAATTAAACATAAATTTAAAAAGACAGAGCTCGTAAAATGGTGTTTTTTTGGCGTATTGCCACCATGATGAATCAAGATTGTTATCATTTATATTGTAATCTAAATTTGAAAGTTTTGTTTGTATTGCAAAATTTGTCGTGTTAGTAATATGTTTTTGATAAATTGAAAATACATCCTCTTCTAATATAAAATTATGGCTTAGATACATAAAATCTTTATATTCTGTGTTTAAATATGATAAAAAATTCTTCTTCAAACTTATATTGTGACTTATAAACACTCTTAGTGAAAGATTATTTTTACCATTTTGCATATTTAAAAACATTTGCCAATATCTCAATGGAAAGCAATTTGAAAATACTATTATGTCAAGAATTTTTTCTTTATCGCCAAAATTTTCAACAATACTTTGAATTGTTACCGCCAACTCAAGTATTTCATCATTATTAACAAAAAAGACTAAAGTTATAGAATCAGAAGCAATTTTTCTTACAAAAAAATTATTTTTTAAATCATCGATATACCTAATATTTACATTTTGCATTTTTATTTTTTTCTCCACTTATTTTTGTGATTTTTTATAACTACTAGCAACTCAAATGGCATTTTGATAAGCCCCCCCCCCCAGCGATTATTATAAGCCTTAATTAAGGTTTGTCCTAATTTGTAGGAAAGATGTTCTTTTACTTCTTTTTTTATGGATTCTACACTACGCTCATAATTGTTCGTTTCAAATGCGACAATACGATTTTCAAGTTGCTGTATTTTATTTCCTATTGTCTTGCTATAAATTTCTAATGCATTGTTTGTAATCTCGTTATATATTTTTTGCAATTCTTTATTAAATATAGGGGTTTCAAGTGCTTCAAACCACCATTTATCATAATATTCATAATGTAAAGGTTGGCAATTTACAACTAAGCTGGCATAAAACGATACCCATGGTTTTACTATAAGCCCCATACCTGTAAGATGAGCTATTTTAATATTTTTATAAGCTTGCTTTGCTCTATCTACACTTATTGTAGTAAAAGCAATACTGCCAATATAGTTAAACATGATAGCAAAATTATATTCCAAAGGCATTTCCATAAAATTTTCATGATTGATTGCCACATTAAGAACAAATTCATCTGGCGATGTTGATAAATAATAGTTTTTTATAAAGTTAAAACATACTTCTTCAATTTGTTTTTTTCTCCATCGTTCTAAGTTCATAAGCATAAAACCGGAATTAAAATATTTTCCCATATAAACTAATCTTTCTTTATCTTTTTTTATAGGATCAAAATGTATGGTAATGTCATTCGTATAATAGACAACTCCGCCAATCTTTTCTTGCAAATCAATTGTAAATAGCTCTCTAATATCACAAGAAACTAGCATATCCACATCTAAATAAAGGCAAGTCTTTATTTCAGATAAAATAGATGCAATTCTTAAGCGATAATAAGTTGCAAGGTTATTAATCGCTGGACCAGTTCTAGAACAATCTTTAAAAAATCTATCATCAATTAAATGAATAACAAACTTACAAGGATATGAATAGCAATCATTAAGTGATTGTTCTAGTTGTTCTATTTTTTTTTGATTTTCTTGACTTATATTGTCAATTAAAATATGAAATACATATCCTTCTTCTTTATCTTCTTCATTTAAAGAGTTATAATGCAATTTAGTATATTTTTCTATTTCGCAACTACATCCATTTTGCTTAAAAAATTCTTCAAATTTTTTATTTGAATTAGTATTTTTTACTATGCTTGTTGCTAAAACAGCTGCATACTTAAGATAACCTTCGTCTGTATTAAATACTATGTGAAACATTTTTTCTCCTATATTTTTTCTTTATGCTATAAATATCCCAGAATAAAAATTTGATAAGCCCCCCCCCCCATCGGTTATTGTAAGCTTTAATTAAAGCTTGCCCTAATTGATAGGAGAGCTGCTCTTTAATTTTTAAAGATTCGTTATAATCAGCATAATCTTCTAATTTTGGTAATTTTAAATTTGAATTTAAATCTAAGTCTTGTTTGTGTCTTTCTTTTATATAACTTAGTACATAAAGCATTCTTATATAACCCAATATACTTTTTGAATTGAAAATCATAGCAGCACCTAATTTATAAGCCAAATGGCTTTTAACACGATCCTTAGCCCCTAATATTTTTTCATTACTTGTCATTACTTGTTGGGAATTAATAGGCACCAATCGCAACATTTTGCAATACTCTGCTATTATTCCTTCATATTTTTTAATAGGAGGTATAATCCAGTTAAAATTGTATTCATTGAGAATTTCAATATTTTCATTTCTTAGTTCATCTAAACTCGGACACTGAGTATAAAAATTTCCATTATTCTTTGCGACAAAGACTGCAATCAAATTGAGATATGAAAGTTTATTTGAATTAGGATGATAACTCCATGCCGAGATAAAATATTCTGTGGTTTCTTCTTTTTGATTATAATAAAGTAATGTATTTTCGTCGATTTGAAAATTACTTTTGTGAATTTCTAAAACATTATTTAAAAAATTACTTTCTTTGACAATAAGACTGTCTTTATTGCACAAAGTCATACTAGAATAATTTAATCCTCCTTCTACTCCATGTGCATTTTTTATTCCGCCATTCCATGTATGTATAGCAATTGGATAATAATTTTTGAATTTTAAAGGAAATTTTAATTTTACAGTTTCGTCTATTTTGCAAACCCTTTCTTCATACATTGAATTTTTAAGAGTATCTATAGTTAAGCTCCCTTCCACAACAATCATATCCTGCGCACTAACAATATCAAATTGAGGATTATCATTATATAAATTTTTATCTTTTCTAGGATATTTAAAATCCTTTATATGCTTAACTATGTTTTCGCCAAGCTCCCTTGTAATAAAATTAAATTGATGGATATTATCCATAGTTTCTATAGTAATTTGATTATTATCGTAGTAAAATTGTAAATCAATGATATTAAATCCATATTGTTTACATAGCTTTCTATGAATATTGTTTATAGCTTGCTCATTGAGTGGAAAAAGTATAACTAATACTTTTTTATTTAAAAAATAAAGTTCTTTATAAAACCAGTTTAAATTTCTAAAAATAATATTAAAAGGAATTGCTTCACGAGAATTATGAAAAGAACCAATTTCATTTTGATTGCTCTCGGTAATAATTAAATCTGCATTATTTATAATATCCTTGTTTTTAAGTCTCTTTAATTCGTAAAAATTTTGAATAGAAGTTGTCGAGCCAACAGCCAAATTGCTCAATTTAATATTGTTTTGTTTAAGTCCTTTTTGTAGTCCATCAACAATGATAGAATTACTCCCACCCAACAATACAATATTTTTTATACCACTCATTATCTATTTTTTCCCTGCTTATTTTTGTGATTTTTTATAATTGTTAGCAACTCAAATGGCATTTTGATAAGCCCCCCCCCAGCGGTTATTGTAAGCTTTGATTAAAGCTTGTCCTAATTTGTAAGAAAGATGTTCTTTAATTTTTAAACTATTGCTAAATTCTATTTGTTGTTTTAAATATTCTTGTCTTTGGTTTTCACTTTCTCTAAACCACTTTTCTTGTATTTTCACAATTTCTTCAAAAGCTTCAACATATTTCATTCCGTAGTGCCTTAAAATATGTTGCTTAAATATCTCTAAATCATCGATATTTGGCATATATACCCAAGGTATTGTTAAAGCCTTAAAAAAAGTTAATAAATTTATATGCTCTAGCTGACCATCAGCTAGCATACAAGATCCAACATTTTGAAAAAAAGGTCTATTAAAGGAATCACAAGGAAGGGTTTTTTCTCCTTTAAATAAAAGATAGAGCAAATTACATACAATTCCTTGCTTGTTATACCACACATGAAACATTAAATCATCCATGCAAATTACTGCATTTTTAGATAGATATGGTAATATCATTAAAAAATCAAGCAATTCTCCAGGAAGACTATGCGCAGTATCTAAAATCACAAAATCAATATCTTTGCCAATTTCATCAAGATGTTTAGCAACTAATCCAGGAGTATATAAATTCCAGTATTTTCTTAAATGAGGAACTAATTCATCAACCAAAAAACCAGATAATCTAGGATTTTTCATCATATTTAAATCATTTAAATCTCTATAATAAAATGTGCTAAAATCTACAGAGTGTAATCTTACTTCATCTAAGAGTTCATTTTCTTCTAGATACTTCAACACCAAAACACTATTTGCTCCAGCAGCAATACCAAGTTCTAAAATTTTTTTAGGTTTATACCTTTGAATCTCTTTAATAATAAATTCTCTTTGACTAATATGCATTTCAGAATACTGTGATAAAATTGTTTCACTCATCTACTGCCTCCTTGTTTTTATTAAAATCATTGATTATTCTACGAATCTTAAATAAGAAAGTAAAAGGATTTTTAATGAGGGCATTTCCCAACATATAAGATAAATGTTTTTTTACTTTTAAGCTCTCTTTGTAATCCTTATAATCATCAAGTTTTGGAAGTTTTAGATTGTGATTTACTCTTATTAGCGATTCGTAACGGGCTCTATCTTTCTTATATTGGAAAGCTAATCCAATTAGAACAAAAGGAAGCAATATAATCTTTATTATATTTTTAGAATTTATCATAGCATACCCCAATTTGTATGATAATTGAGATTTTACTCTTTCTACGGCTCCACAAGGTTTGCCCCCTCGCACATTATAAAACAATATCTCCTCATAAAAAGGAGTTTGTCTTGCATAATGCCACCAAATATCAGCTTTTAACAAATGAGGATGAGACCACGGCTTTACACTATCGCAGTAGTGTATAATATATGGATCATTTAAGGCTTCATTGTATTCAAGAAGCGTATTATGAGGCAAGACATTGTCACAATTTTCTCGAAGTACTTTTACATGCCATGCACAATTCCACTTAAGAGATAGAAATTTAACTTTACCTTCAAATACAGCATTAAAAACATCTTGATCAACAGTTGGGGGATTTTTGAGTCTTTTTAAGCATTCAAGACATTTTTGAACAAAATTTTGTTTTATGCACTCTGGTATATTATAAAGCAACAATCCAGCCTGAAAATAATTAAGAGGGTTTTTCATTTGCATTTTTGTTTGAACAAAATTTAAGTAAAAATCATCTTTTTTATTTTTGTAAAGATTTAAATAATAAGACATGCCAATTTCTTTAGTCGCTGCAAAAACATAATTTGTTATATCAGTTTCATAAAGTTTGCTAATATCTTTTAAAACTATCATATCGCAGTCAAGATAAATAAGTTTTTCATAAGCACTAAAAAGAGAAGGAACAAAAAACCTATAATAAGTAGCTTCGCTAAAATGCGAATCACCTGTATAAAATTGTTGATTGTGAGCAAATTCGGAAATGTCAATAAAACGAATACTGACATTATCTTGTTTTAGAAATGAAATTTTACTTCTTGTATCTTTATTTAAATTTGAGTGCAATATGCATATATCATAACAGTAACTTGGAGAAGAATTTTTGATTATTGAATATATGCAAACTCCTAAATAGTTTATATAATTTGAATCAATAGAAAATACTATAGGTATATTATTTTTTTGAAAAGCTGGAGTAACTTGTCTGTAAATATTTGTATTATGAATTTGAGATAATGGATATTTTTTTATTTTTAACTCATTTTTATGTTTTGTCACAAAAACTCCAAAAAAACGCTCCGCAATGAAAGCTAAAATTCTTTGGGATTGAAAAGACATTAATTGATTATCTAGATTAATTTGTTGATAAATTTTAAAAATTATTTTAAAAATAAACTCACAATATTCAAAGAACAGCTGTCGTGTCATAATAAAACTATTAAACCAAATATGATAATTAGATTTTAAATATTCATTTAAAGCATCACTATAATCCGGATACTCTTGATGAAGAATTTGAATAGATTTATCCCAAATTGAAAAATCCATACAATAATGGGAATCCTCTAAATCTTTAAATTGCTCATAAACACTTTTTTCATATTTATAAAGAGTTGGATGAACCAAATCACAACCTGCTATAACTCCATGAATTATACTTGGTTTCAGTCCTATTGCACTTATATAATCTTTATCTGGAAAATCAAAATTTAAGCTATACTCAGAAGAAAATTCTTTTTCTCCTTCAGCAAAAATAAAATGCCTCCTATAGTGCATAAACCCAAT
This sequence comes from Campylobacter sp. MIT 12-5580, assembly GCF_005406235.1. Classification (NCBI taxonomy): domain Bacteria; kingdom Pseudomonadati; phylum Campylobacterota; class Epsilonproteobacteria; order Campylobacterales; family Campylobacteraceae; genus Campylobacter; species Campylobacter sp. MIT 12-5580. Next base: position 416 of record NZ_NXLK01000003.1, on the reverse strand, counting down.
ATAACCAGGATTACCCAACTTATCATAGTTTTTCCAAGCCCAGTAAATTCCAGTAAGTTCGCAAAAATATCTATTAAGATGAGAAATATTTTCTCCTGTATCATCTCCTATCATATTTTCACACATCCACTCATAATCTTCTTTAGACATTTCTCCATCTTTAGAAGACTGCGTAGCTAAAGCTCTACCTAAGTGTATAGGAGTAAGAATTTCATCTTTAAGCAAAACGGCTGGTTTGTGATAGCCTACTAGGATTTTTATTTTTGTATTGGGGTTTGAATGGCTAAAACTAGCTTTATCTTCAATATCTTGAAGTGAATTTTCCCTTTTGTATTGAAAATCAGCATTTTCAAACTACAAAATGGCTTGTAAATGATAATGGAAGTTGTTCAGTGGCTATTTTATTGACTTTTTGT